>JANQPS010001054.1 GCA_028285365.1 Thermoanaerobaculia bacterium
GGCGCCGCCTGCGGGATCTTCGTCTCTGATCGAAAACGGCAGCATTACGGACCCGGCATTGCGCCAGTCGCCCAGTTCCCGCACCTTCGAGCCTCTGCGCAGCGAGCGGATGAGTCCGGTGTGTTTGTCGAATGCGATTGCTCTTTCGACACCGTCAAGACGATATGCATACAGCACCTCGTCGGGAGATTCCGTTACGTCGTAGGCGCTGCCGGGGAGTTCCATGTAGAGCTGCTCGCGGTTGGCCATCCGCGCCGTTTCCCGGAGTTCCGTTTCCATGTCCTCGTCCGCCGCTTCGCACTCGGTGAAGCCCGCGGCGCACGTCAGGGCGCCGTGTTCGCCGAGTACCTGGTGCACCTGCACGGGGCCGGCATCGATGGCGATCGCGACGCTCTCCGGATAGTGCAGACAGGTTCGGTACGAGCCGGCGTACTCGTTGCCGCCTTGCCCGAGGACGAAGCGCCCCTGGCGTTCGATCACGATGAGTGACTCGAGCGCCGAACGTCCGCCGACGGCTTCGATGTGGGCTTCGACGGCGTCCCCGAGTGCGGGATGGTTGCTTCCCGGATTGCCGCACGCGGCGGTCACGATCACTGCCGCCAGCCACACCGATACCCGTACCGCCACGCTCATCATTGCCACTCCGTGTCACCGCTTTTGATCAAGCCTATGCGTCCCCGCCGATGGAATGAAGTGCCTGCTTCCCGAGCATTGTCGGGCCATGGGTAAAACGGTGATAAGTAACACACTGTTTACGGATTGGTTCAGGGTCCCAATCTGGGATGGGTGAACCCCCTCGCCTTCAGGAGGCTTGGGGTACGCTGTTTGTCGGTGGAGTATCGTCGGTCGAGTCATGCAGTTTTCCGTCTTCGCTACCACTTCGTGTTCATCACGAAGTACCGCAAGCCGGTGCTCCGTGGTGACGTGGGGAAAGAGGTTCGATCACTGATCCGGGAGGTGTGTCGGACGCACGACATCGAGATTGTGCGGGGTCACGTTCGGCCTGACCATGTGCATTTGCTCCTGGATGTTCCGCCGCGGCTGTCGCCCAGCCGAGTCATGCAGTTGGTGAAGGGGAAGTCGCCTCATCATCTGCATCAGGATTGTCGGCGTTTGCGGCGGGAGTTCTGGGGTCGTCACCTCTGGGCCCGGGGTTACTTCGTGGCGACGACAGGGAATGTGAGCGAAGAGATAGTGGCTCGCTACATCGAGACTCAGGACCTCACCCAGAGAGACGATCAGTTTCATGGCACGGAGTAGTTAGGGAGTTCTTTAGCCGACTTCAATCGGCAGCCGAATCCACCGCCTTCAGGCGGTGGAGGTCTTCAAGTGATTTCTAGGTGGCGCTGTGCAGCGGTTTTCGACCGGCCGCGGCGCAAGACGACGGGCGGCGCTGGAGGAGAGCGGGGTCCTGAGAAGTGCCCTCCGCCGTGGTTCGCTCAGCGCATGGCGTTCAGTCTCTGCTCGAACCAGATCGCGATCTCCTCCGCTTCTCGCTCTCCGCGCGCTGACGCCATCGTGAGCTCTTCGAGATCGTCGTCCGACGCAAGGACTTCGAACCCGTTGACGAGGAGGAACAGCTCGGCGCACATGGCTGCAGTTCTCTTGTTTCCGTCGACGAACGGGTGGTTCGAAACCAGAGAGTGGAAGAGCGCTGCGGCTTTTTCGGCGAGAGTAGGGTAGAGGTCCTCGCCGCCGAAGGTCGCTTGCGGTCGGGCTAGCGCGGCGTCGAGCGCGCCTTCGTCGCGCAGGCCTGAGCTTCCGCCAAATCGCTCGATCTGACGGCTGTGCATGCGCAGCACCTGCTGCTTCGAGAAGTAGGCGATCACGCCGTAAGGCTCGGCGGCCTACTTGGCCAGACGCTTGTAGAGATCAGCTCTTTGGTCGAGCAGCTCGTCCACCGCTCGATCGAAGTCACTGGTAACTTCTCCATCCTCCACGAGCCTGACCCCCGGGCGAATGGTGACTGCTCCGGTGCGAGGATGCACGCTCAGCTCCACTGTCATTCCTTTTTCGAGCCCAAACTCTTGAACGACCTCTGCAGGCAGAGTCACCGCGAGCGAGCCACCGGCTTGAACCAGCTTTCTCTTCATGTATGTATTCTATACATACACAGGCGGTGGGCGTCAGCCCCGGCGGCTCAGTCCCCGACGATCTCAGGGGACCCGTTCAGAGTTCACGCTAGGCTTGCCCCATGCCGCTCGCCGCCGTGACCTCCCTTGGTCGCCGTACGATCACCGCGCCTCTCGGCGCCGGCGCAAGGGGGTCGGTCTAGCTGGCATCGTTCTCGTCTCTGAGCTTCAACAGAGCGCGCAGGAACGGCAAGGCCACCTTGTCTTTGGGGCGGCCGGCTGCCTCCTTGGATTCGATGATCGCCTCGAGATCGAGAACGAGTATCTGGAGATCATCGATTTCGATCGTCTGGCAGCGGTCGACCAGGCTGTCGTAGTGCGCGCCACCGCCGAGCTCTCGGAGGAGGTCGAGGCGTCCGTGGCTGGTATTCAGGAGATGTAGCCGCAGCTTCCTGAGCTTGTCGAGATCAGGAACGATGTGACGGCCCGTTACGTCGAAGTCGGTGGCCTTCAGTTCCGCGGTCGCCGCGAGTAGACGGCGGCAATTGTCCTCCGAGGGCTCGTAGACGGCGTCGAGATCGGCCGTCATCAGAGGTGCGCCGTGGAGGATGGCCGCGATACCTCCGCAGACGATGAAGTCGACTTTGTGCCGGACCAGGATCTTCAGGAGCTCGAGGAAGTCAGGTTCGACCTGCAATCCTCATCTCCCTCGCTCCAGCCGCGAAGCGTTGGGCGTAACGAAGCCGTTCGCAAGGGCTTAGAGACAACATCCAACGGATCAGGTCGAGGTCCTGCGGCTCGAGCCCAGTCTCCTCGTCGAGGGTTCCGTAGTCCGGGAGCTCCGTCGACTCCAGGCAGGCTTTGTCTCGATCTTGCTTCACGATCGAATCGTACCAAGTCCGGTCGCGCGGGGACCGTGAGGGCGGCGTAGCCGGTCGGTGGTCGTCCTCGAGCAGAGACCTCCCGAACTTCGACCTCGGAGGTACGTGCTACCCGTCTTGACGCCTGCCGCCGGAGGTCGGTACGCGCTGCACGAGAAAGGGCCGCCCTTTTGGACCGCCCTAAATCTTGAATGGCAGCGGCCTCCGATCAGGATGTCGATTGGCCACCGCGTGAGATCCTTCGGGCCTCATTAGCGAGGGGCGCCGGTGCCCCAGGGGTTTCCTGGTTCATCCGACGCCCTCGTTCCTTCGGGCCCGGGAGCCCTCAGGATGATTTGGAGTCGCTCACTCTGGAGTGCGGCGTCATCAGGAACGCGTCAGATCCTTCGGGCCTATACAGGAAGGGCGCCGGTGTCCCAGAGATGGTCTGGTTCATCCGGCGCCCTCGTTCTTCAGCTCGAGAGCCCTCAGGATGAGTTGGGTCGCCCCACTCTGGAATGCGGCGTCATCAGGGAGGCGTGAGATCCTTCGGGCCGATACAAGAAGGGCGTCGGTGACCCAGGTAATCACCCGGTTCATCCGACGCCCTCGCTCCCCTGGGGCCGAAGCCCTCAGGATGAGTTGGAGTCGCTCACGGTCGTGAGCGACTCCTAACTCACATCATGCCGCCCATGATGTCTTGGATCAGCCAAGTGTTGTGGATGCAGGGAGTTAGTGTGCGTCTAGGTGATTGCTAGGTGAATCCATGAGGCCGCCCTTGGCGCTTGAGGCTCGAGGCGTCGACTGTTGGAGATCCTCACTCAAGAGCTCACGCTCATGTTTGGAATCAGCAGAAACTTGCCTCCGGTCATCTGGTCCATGTAGGCGCGCATTGCGTGCGGGGCGTCTTCGAGTGGCACCCTCTCCCTGATCGTGCTTTGAAGCGCCGTAGACATCAGGGCCTGGGCGCGGCGCCACAACCGAAGGATCCCGAGAGGCCCCTTCTTCAACAGCCACGGCCCGAGCCAGAATCCGTCGATCGATTTGCCCTCGAACACGAGGTGCTCGATGCCGGCGCTGGCAGGCTCCTTCGAGAGGCCACCAAACACCGTGACCCTGCTGTCATGGGGCATCGCGCTGAGCAGCTGATGCGTCAGCGGCCCCGCCACGGCGTCGAAGGCGAGGCGGCATTCGTGCTCGAGACAGGCGTCGCCCAACCGCTCCACGAAATCCTCGTCGGAGCTGTTCAGCGCGACCAGCGCCAGATCGAGCAGCAGATCGACCTGCGCCTTCCGCCGCACCACGTTGATTACATGGATCCCGTGGAGCTGCGCGAGGCGGTTGATCATCCGCCCCAGCGAGCCGGCCGCGGGTGACATGACGAAGGCCCGATGTCCCTCTCGGCGCGCGATCTCGACGAAGGCGCTTGCGGTCATCGGGTTGATCGCAGACATCGAACCTTGCTCCATCCCGACCGCTGCGTCGAGTGGCAGGACGCCTCCCATGGCCGAGGCGAGAGCGTACTCGGCCCACATGCCGTCGCCTTCTTCCATCTTCAGGCACGCCACACGCTTGCCGAGGAAGTAGCGCCCCATCAGGCCCTCGCCGGCGGCTACGACGGTGCCCGCCCCCTCCTGACCCGGCACTACGGGCGGGGGATGTCTGAAGCCGTAGGTTCCGTGGATGAAGGCGATGTCCGAAGGGTTGAGCGGCGAGGCCGCGATCTTCACGAGCACCTGACCGGGGCCGGGCCTCGGAACGGCACGTCGTGCGATCCGCAGGCTCGCCGGTCCGGTGTAGGCATCGAGTACCACAGCGTTCATCTCGTGCGGCACGTCTTCCATCAGTCAGCGAGATCGTCGAAGTGCAGCTGGATGAGGATCGCCGTGTTGGTGTGCCCGGGCCTCACACTCCACCCTTGAGCTTGGTGAACACACGTGGCTCGATCGCGGCCGCGCTGAAGATTCCACCAAACAGCGCGCCCGCGATCCCTGGCGTCATCACGTCCTGTCCGGAAAGGAAGAGCCCTGGAACCGGCGTTCGAGGATTCAGGACTTCGGACAAGACCCGGCGCGGGGTCACCTCGAGCCCATAAATGCCACCCTTCTCGTGGGCGGTGAACCTCGCCGTCGCCAGCGGAGTCCCGAGCTCGTGGTACACGATGAGTGGCGCAAGCGCCGGGAACTTCTCCTTGTAGAAGGCCAGCATCGTGGTCTCGACCTTCTCTTTGAAGGCCTTCCACTCCTCGGGGCGCTGCTGGGCGCCGCCCCCTGCGAACTCGTTCACCGTGGACCAATCGGCGAGCACCATGAATTGACCGGTGTGACGATTCGACGGGCCCGGGTCGTGCTGCTCGTCCTTGAGTGACGGGAACGAAGCGAAGCCGCCCCGGAGCGGCGCCTCGGTGTCCGTCCACAGGAAGTCGGCCACATTCCAGCTGTCGTAGAGCCAGTGGTTGGAGCGCGTCGCACCGTGCGCTGCGATGTCGCCTTCGAATCCGAGATAGACCTCGAAGTGGCAAACCGACGGGTTCATGCCGGCGATCTCGACGGCCCAGTCCTGCGCCTGGATCTCGTCGGGTAGCAGGCGCTTGATGGTCTCGCCGGCGCCGATCGCTGAAACGACGGTCGGCGCTCGCAACTCTTCTCCGGAGCTGGTGCGCACGCCGACCGCCGCTCCGTCTTCGATGAGAATCTCGGCGATCGGTGTCTTCGCCTGAGCGCTGCCGCCAGCAGATTCGATCGCTGGCACCATGCCTTCGGCGATCGCTGAGGCACCACCCACCGGGTAGCCCGCTCCGTCGAGGTAGTGCCTGATGATCCGCGCATGAATGCCGAAGCTCGCCTCCTTTGGCAGCCCACCATAGGTGGCCCACTGCGCCGTCAGGACCGCGGCGAGTTTCGGGTCGCTGACGTAGTCGGCGAGAACCTCGCTCGTCGTGCGACCACAGAACTTCTCGATCTTGCGTTGGTTCCACCAGCGATGCGCGGAACGAAACGGCTCGGGAATCGTGCGCTCAGCGGAGGCGGCGAGCATGGCCTCGTCGGCAGACTCGAGAGCCTCGAAGTAGGCGTCGACCTCCGCCCGGTGGTCCGGGAAGCGATCTTTGAGCTCCATCTGCAGAGCCTCGACCGGGCGCCCTACCGCGAGCTCGAAATCATCAGGAAAGTGCAGGGTGTCGTAGACGGTTCCCAGCGAGCGGAACTCGACGGTGCCGCCGCTGAGCCAATCGAGCAGCCTCGTGCCCGCTTGTCCCGGCCCGAACATGCCGCAGTAGTGCAGCCCGACATCCCAGCTGAAACCCTCCCGCGAGAAGGAGTGAGTGAGGCCTCCGAGGTTCGGGGCCTGCTCGAGGAGCAGGACCCTGTGACCAAATCGAGAGAGGGCCGCGGCCGTGGTCATGCCACCCATGCCCGATCCGATGACGATGACGTCGTAGTTGTCTTTCTCGTTCATGCAAACCTCCGTTCTATCTGTTCCCTGTTCGTTCACTGGCCTCGAAGGTCTCGTCGAGCCAATCGAAGACGGTCTGGGCCATGAGGCTGAGATTGGTGCCGATGGCGTGGGTATCGGCCCCCTCCTCGCGCGGCGTCACGATGAGCTCCTTCCTCGACGTCTGCGCCTCTTCGACGCAACGGTGCGCCCACTCCCGACTCGCTTCGAACTTCTCGTACTCCTGCGCGCCGATCAGGACGAGCGTGGGACACGTGAGCTGGTTGGGCTCGAACACCATCGACCTGGACACCTCGAGAAGGTCAGACACCGACTCGACGCCCCAACGCCAGGTGTACGTGCTGACGAGCCTCGAGACCGCGTCCACTTTCTTGAGAGGCAGCTTCTGGAGGAGCGTCATCAGAGCCGATCCCTCCAACTGAGCGAGACGCGGGAGGCTCGTGTTCCGCGTCCACACCTCGTGGAAGTTCAGAATCGCGCTCGACGCGACGCACGCGCGAATGCGTTTCTCGACGGTTGCGGCGCGGGGGACCAGATAGCCACCGGCGCTGATCCCATAGGCGGCGAGCGACTCCGCCTCGACGTCGGGGTAGGAGAGCACGTGGTCCACGATCGCCTTTATGGGGACCTCCACGTCCGGTCGCATCACCAGGCCATCGTCCGGCAGGATGCCTTGGCCGGGCAGATCGACGAGGACCACGTTGTAGCCTCGTTCGAGCCCGGAGGGCCCGATGTAGAAGTAGAGGTCCTCCACGAAGGTGTCTCCCCCTCCGAACATCATGAGTGTCTTCTTCGGCGTGGGCGTGTCGTCGGGGCGCAGCAGATAGCCGGAGAGAGCTCCGGCCTCGAA
>JANQPS010001078.1 GCA_028285365.1 Thermoanaerobaculia bacterium
GGTGGAGTCGAGGGTCACGTTGCCTTGCAGCAGAATGCGACCGCTCGGCGTGGACGGCGTGCTGTCGGCCCACTGAGCAAAGACGCTGTAGAGCGGGAAGGCCGGCTCGTCGCCGACGTCGAGGTTGTGCACCATGTTGCCCACGTACTCGGCGTTGTCCTGATCGCTGTCGCTGTAGAAGGCCATGTTGTTCTGAGCGTTGTCGCTCGAGTCGTAGACGTAGTTGCGCTCGATGAAGTTGGTGCCGTGGCGCTGTGTGCCGGAAACGTAGATGTACCCGTTGATGAAGAAGCCGCGCCCCTGGGTCACATCGATCAGGGCGTTGTCGCTCACCCGGTTGTTCACGTTGTAGGTGAACTGCATCGCTTCTCGCGACCCGTCACCTATGTCCTCGAAGCCTTGAACGAATCGAGTCACCGAAGCGGGAATCTCCTGGTAGTGGAACTCACGCACGTCAGGGTGTGACGGCCCGTTGGTCTCGCCGTGAGAGAAGAGTACGAGTTGACGCGGAGCGGTGAGCACGATCGCCGTCGAGTAGGTGTTGCTGATGGTGTTCCAGCTCACGGTGTTGCTCGACCCCTGGTCGACGAGGATCGCCGGCGCGGCCCACTTCTCGAGCCCGGTTGCGGTGATCTCGTTGAAGCGGATCGTGTTGCCGCGCATGACATCGCCGCGGTCGGGCGCGCGGCCGGCCAGAACGATCGCTTCGCGACCGAGATGACTGAACGTGTTGTGCTCGATCACGATGTCCTGACCGTAGCGATCGACTCGCAGGCCGGTGCCGCCCGACCTCCTGAACGTGCTGTTGGTGACCGAACAGTTGCGGACGTTGCGTAGGCGTACCAGAGCGGTGGGACGGTCGACCAGCGACCAGTCGTGTTGCACGGTGATGTCCCCTCGCTGCAAGGCGTAGAAGTCGCCGCCGGTGAACGTCAGGCCGCGAAAGTGGAGATTCTCTACCGGTGCGGAGAAGTTGGCGTTGCCATCCAACGTCCCTTCGTCGACCCGGATCAACTCGGTGAGCCGGGGGACGAAGATGTCGCGCGTGCCGCTCTTGGGCCATAGATAGAGGAATCCATCCACGACCGCCCACTCGCCGGGCTCGTCGATACCGGCTACCGTGTTCATGATCCAGTTGATGTTCTGAATGTCGTCCTCGACGATGTCGCGTCGCAACTCGTAGAGGTGCGGCACCGCCGTGTGGATTCTGCGCGCGCCGACGTCGACCGAGGCGATAGGCAGGATCCCGAGCTCCCACGCGAGCGTCGTCACCCGCAGGTCGTACTCGTTGGCGTGTGACCAGTCGGGCGCGGCGAAGCTCGGCGGATACCGGACGTTCGACTTGTTCGCCTGAAACTCGGCGTCGTCGTAAGTGCACTCCAGGCAGTTGCCGGTCTCCGTAGCAGCAAACGAGGCTGTTGCCGAGCGTGGCATCCAGTTCTCGCTGGCGTCCTGCAGATAGCGGACGTGCTCGATATCAGGAGGCAGTTGGGCCCGCTGGAGGGGGCCTTGGAAGGACGACCAGCCGGTCACCTGCCTGAGCGAGGTGAAAGTCGGGGTCTCGCCCGGCATCGCGGCGTAGGTCACGCGCTGGTTGGGTGCACCGCTGTCTTCGAGACCGAAGACCACGGTGTCACTCAAGACATACGTTCCACCTCGAAAGAGCACGGTGACGTCGCCCTGGCCGTCGAGGTGACCGCCTACGCGCAGGTTGTCGCGCGCACCGGCGAGCGTTTGCCAGGGGAGCTCGAGCGTGCCCGGTGCGGAGTTGTTGCCGTTTGGGGAGACGTAAAAGGTCTGTGCTGCAGAGGATGCGACCCTGCCAAGCCCGATGAGGCTCAGGATCAGAAAGACAAGGAGCTGCCCGGGAGGGCCGTGCGATGAGGTCCGCTTGTTCGGCTGAGGCATCGGTGTCTCCAGAAGTGCTGCTCCTGGGGAACGTGCGCGATACCTCGGCGCCTTGCGTCACGTCACACTAGCGCCGAATCTCGTAGACCCTCGTACTCAGCACGACCGGGCACCGCTCAGCGATCGACCTGGCTTCGTCGAAGCTCTCGGCCTCGATGATGGTGAAGCCGGTCAAGGAGTCCGGACCAAACGGCAGATCTTCGGTCCCTGAATTGGTGATCTCGCAGCCAGTCGGTAGGTGGGCTCGATCGACCTGACGCTCGGCGATCGACTGGAACCAGTCGTTCCAGGCCTGCATGTCTTCCGGCGATGGCTTGGAGAAGCCGGCGTGAAGGATCAGAAACTGTGCCATGGATGTCGCCCCCCGTGTTGGATCTCGAGTCGTTGACTCGAGATCCTCTCACAAGGATCTACCGCGGCGGAGCGAGGCGCGTTCTCAACTGCTACACGTCTCGAATGCCGTGGTGTCACGAACCAGCTCGAACGGCGTCCCGAGGGGATTGCGGTAGGTGTTGACGAGGCCGCTCACCACGTCGGTGACGGTGATGTCGACCTCGACGTCGGTGAGCCCACTGATGAAGACCCAGTGTGCTCCGTTGACCG
>JANQPS010001082.1 GCA_028285365.1 Thermoanaerobaculia bacterium
GGCCCGCCGGTGGGTCCGTATCCAGCGTCCGCAGGTTGAGCAGCGACGCCAGCACGTCGAGCAGCGTTGCGGCCAGTACCGTGATGAGAATGAACCAGCCAAAACCGTTGAGCTCCACGTCGAGGCTCCTCGTTCCGACTCAGGCGGGGGCCGCGTGCGTCGCGCCCCACTGACGAAGCTCGGCGATCTCGCGCGGACGCAGCACCGACAGCGGCTTCGTCTTTTCGACCTCCAGCTGCAACACCTTGTCGCTCAGCTCCTGGCGCTCCGAAAAGGCATGGTAGAGCCCAGCGACGACCACACCCTCGATCTCGGCCCCCGAAAAGCCCTCGGTGATCTCGGCGAGATGCTGGAGATCGAACCGGCGCGGGTCACGCTCGCGCTTATCGATGTGGATCGCAAAGATGAGCTCGCGCTCGTCGGGTCCAGGCAGGTCGACGAAAAAGACCTCGTCGAAGCGCCCGCGACGCAACAGTTCGACCGGGAGGCGCGTCACGTCATTGGACGTAGCCATGACGAACACCGGTGCGGGGCGATCCTGCATCCAGGTGAGCAGCGTTCCGAGCACTCTCTGAGACAGACCATCGTCGGCCGTACCTCCACCTGAGGCCAGTGCCTTCTCGATCTCGTCCATCCACACCACCGCCGGCGCCATGGCCTCGGCGGTCTCGAGGGCCTTGCGCAGGTTGGCCTCCGTTTGTCCCACGAACTTGTCGTAGAGACGACCAGGATCGAGGCGCAGCAGCGGCAGCTTCCATTCACCGGCAAGCGCTCGGCACGCCAGGCTCTTGCCGGTGCCGGGAACACCCACCAGGAGGAGCCCCTTCGGCTCCTCGATTCCGAACAGCCTCGCTGCCTCGGTATACGCCTCACTCCGCCTGTCGACCCAGCGCTTGAAGTGAGGCGACCCGCCCAATTCACTCAGACCCGGAAGTGGCTCGACCCACTGCAACAGACTTCCTTGCTCCAGTCGTCGCTGTTTGCCAGCCCGCAGCTCCGCTAGATCATCGAGCGAGAGCTCGCCGTCACCGAGCGCAGCCTGGTATAGCGCACGACGAGCCTCTTGAGTGTGCAGTCCCACGAGCGCCTCGGCGAGCCGGTCGTAGTCGTCGCTCCCTAGAACCACGGTGCTCTGCTTCTGTATCTCCAGCTCGCGGGCCGTCAGCTGGACGATGCGACGGAGCTCCTGGCGATCGGGCAACGAGACCTTGACCTTGGAGGCCAGCGGCTGCAGCTCGTCCGGGAGCTCCACCGCCGAGCCGCTCAGGAGGATGGTCGTCTGGGTCTCGGCAAGCCGCGCCTCAGTCTCGCGAAGAAGTCGAACGACCTCAGGCCGCTCGAAATAGGGGTGCAGGTCGTAAAAGAGGCAGAGCACATTGGCCCGCATGTCCAGAATCTGCTCGAGCGCCTTCGCCGGATCTTTGGTTTCGGCGAGACCACCTCCGCTGCGCCGGGTGAGCCCCGTCGTCGAGCTCCATTCGAGGAGCGGACGGTTGAGGTCGATCGCAACCTGCTCGACCAGGCGAACGATGCGCTCCTCATCGAGCCCCTCGATCGCCACCAGCGGATAGCGCGACATCACCACCAGGCTCAGCTCGTGACGAAGGTCTGGGCAGACGGCCGCTGTCAGCATGCCGTGCCTGTCATCTCTGTGGCCACCAGCGATCCGGGAACCTGCGCTCTCGAGCCGTTCAACGAGGCCCCGCCGACCAAGCCGTCGAGCTCAGCCCGTCTCCGCACCAAAAGCACCCTGGAGCCAGCCCGAGAGCTCGGGATACTTCTCGACGAGCTTCTCCTCCGAGAGCACGCCTCCCGACTCCCGGCTGAGCTTGAGCAGGGCTTTGACACTCTTCTTTCCCGACTTCGCATAGATCCGTCGTGCGCCTTCGTAAAACGCTCCCTGAAACCACAGCCAAGTGCGCATCTCCTCCGCATCACCTTGACTCAACAGGGGTGAGTACGCACTGAGGGCGTTGGCACTTCCACCCCCCTGACTCTCGTAGAGCCGGGCGTAGAAACTGCCGATGTCCGGGAGTCTGCCAGGCTCGTGCTCGCCAAAGATGACCAGCGCGGCCAGGTGGGCAGCCACCTCGCCTGCCCAGGCGGAACGGCCCAGCAGGCCGACGCGCTGCACGAAGCCACGTGCCGCCTCCACTTGCATGAGCACATCCGCAATCGCCAGCGCTCCGGCTCCTTCGGGCGTTCCTTTGAGCGGGACCCCGGGGACCATCGGCACCTGCGACGTGCCGAGGGCCTCGCGCCACCACAGGACGGCTTCGTCATCTCCTTCGGCCGGTGCCATGACCGCAACCGGCCCCGGTCTGAGCGGAATGCCGTAGACGCCCGTGAGCTCGTAGTCTTTCCAGCCCTCGCGGTCGAGGAGGTACGCCGCGATCGGCACCGGAACATCGCTCCAGCGGTTGAAGTAGTAGGTCACGACCTCGAGCCGCCTGAGCAGATGGTGCGCACGATCGAGCGCGCCGGCCCTGAATCCCACCGCACAGCCTTCCCCCGTCAGCTGAAGGAACTGCCGATTGCCCAGGTCCGCCGCGTCCCTCGCCGGAGTGAGTGGCTCCGGCTCGATGACCGTGACTTGAGCGAAGGAGAGGGTGGCCGTTGCCAGGAACAGCGTTCCGGTCACGGCAAGGAGACGCCTCGTGGCGGCGCCGACGGCTGACTCTCCACAAGCGCTGGGGTGCGAAGTCACAACCGTCATTGTAGCGATGTTGGGCTCGAACGAGCCGAGGCCACTCTCGTCGCGAGATTCGGCCGCAACTCCAGACCCGATCCGCCGCGCGCAGCGCGTGACCCAATCCGCGCTCTCAGGACCCCACCGCACGAATACGCCAACCGAGGGGTGTCGTCCTGAAGGAGCGCCGTGGAACACGAGACCGCAGTTTCGTCAGCAACTGTCAAACAACCCACAGGGCGCCCAACCCGCAGGGTTGCCCGGCACGATCTCGCTACACCCGTCGACACCCGCTGACACAATCCCCCCATGCCCAACCCAGACAGCAAACCTCAGTACCCTGTCCTCCACGACCTCTCCCCCAAGCTCGACATCAACACCGGCGTCTGGCCCGGCGACCAACCCTTCGAGACGGCCTGGAGCGCCCGCATCGGCCAAGACTCCCCTGTCAACCTCGGACGCCTCACCAGCACTCTCCACCTCGCGGCGCACGCCGACGCGCCGCTGCACACGGAGCCCGGCGGTGCCGCCATCGACGAGATGCCTCTCGACCTCTACGTCGGCCCGGCGCTCGTGAAACAGGCCGTCATTCGCGACGGTCTCGTGCAGCCTGAGTCAATGCCAGACGGCGACACCCCGGCACCCGATCGCCTTCTGCTCAAAACCGGATGTCAGAGCTGCGCCAACGGCTTCCCAGAACAGTTCACCGCCATCGCCCCAGAGACCGCCCTGGCCATCGCAGATCGCGGCATCCGATTGGTCGGCACCGACGCCCCATCAGTCGATCCGCTGGAGAGCAAGACTCTGCTCTCCCACCATGCGCTGCTAGGAAACGGCGTCGCCATCCTGGAAGGCCTCGAGCTCGCAGAGGTGCCGGAAGGCATGTACGAGCTCATCGCGTTGCCGCTGCGATTGGTGGGAATGGACGCGTCGCCGGTCAGGGCGGTGTTGCGGGGCTAACCACGCTACCCCGTCGTGCACGAAGATGCGATACAGCAGTGCACCTGCCACGGGCTGCCAGCTCACCGTGCCTGAAAACGCATCTCCAGAAGTGGGTGAGGTCAATACAGGCGGATCGAGGGAACCAGACACGAAGTTGGAGGTGCCCCAACTCGTCCACGTGCCCCAGCCTCCCGCGTCACGTGCTCGGACACGCCAGCAGAAACCGCGGCCGGTGTCGAGGCTCGGCGTGGTGAGCGTCGTCTGCGAGGCCGGCACGATCGAGTCGACCACGAGCGAGCAGTGATCCCACTGGTCCCGCAGCTGGACCCGGTACTCGGTCGCTCCCGAAACCACATCCCACTCCAGCAACCTGCAACGGAAGACACGGATTCTGAGGCCCCGGAGGCGCCACGAGCGCGAGCGTCGCCGCTGAGCCCAACCGACTCCCACCACTACCACGATCGAACTGCAGATGAACAGAAAGGCGAGCTCCAGGTGAGGTAGGCACATGTCGAGCTCCCGGTTGCAGGCCCTCTTGCAGCCGGTCGAGGTGTGGCCTTGGAAGGGAGTGCGCGAACCGTGAGATTCTCCTGTCAGCTTCTACTGATCTGCCCTCCAGTTTTCTCGCCAAGATCGGCGTGCTCCCCAACATGGGTCGCTTCCGCCTCGCACGGCGGGCGGTCCTTCAAGCCCGGACCTGTCCGCATCTACCTAGGTAGTTGTACGGACTCGCTCTGCGGGTTGGCCCTAGCTAGGTTTCTCGGAGCTTTTCGGTAATCAACCTACGACACCGCCCGAGGTCGCCTCGGGCGGTCCTCTTTCGAGGCCAGCTCTGCGAGAAGCCAAAAGGGAGGCCAACCCGATGACGTCGTCCGACGACCGCAAACTCCGTGACCTGCCCGAGCACCCCAAGGGAACTCTTGCGATCGTCGCCATCTATGCGGGTCTCTTTGCAGCCGGGTGGATCGCCTTCTACGTCTGGCTGTTTCTCGGCCGCGGTGCCCCGACCCACTAGCGCCTGTCTGGAGTGAATCTCGTGCAGTCGAAGACATCTGAGCCGGCTCACGGCCAAGGTCGGTCCACGTGAAGATCGATCTCTACGAGCGCATCTGGCTCTGGATCGCGACGGTGATGATCGGATCGTTTCTGGCCGCGATCGTGCTGGGTGCGACCATGAACGCGGTCCACCCACCGAGTCATGTCGAAACCATCGACCCGACGACGGTCCGCACCTCGAGCGAGTTCTCGAGGCCGCGAGTCGAGATCAACGACGACGGCAGCGCCCTGGTCGTGGGTGTTGCCGAGATGTTCGACTTCGAGCCGTTCCTGATCCGCGTGCCCTCACTGGGGCCGATCACCTTCAGGCTGACGAGCCCCGACGTCATCCACGGGTTTCAGATCGTGGGTACCAACGTCAATCTGACGGTCACGCCCGGCTACGTGATCGAAACGACGGTGACCCTTCCCAAGGCCGGTGAGTACCTGATCGTCTGCAACGAGTACTGCGGACTGTCCCATCACCAGATGACCGCACGCCTCATCGTGGGCGAAGGTGACGGACCATGAGCGCCATCGCGCGCCCAGACAGCCCCTATCGGCTCGAGATCAGCTGCTTCGCGGTGGCGATCGGTGCCTTTGGCCTGGGAGCCGTCATGGCCGTGATGCAGGCCCTGGCACGAGCCGATCTCGACGTGGCCTTCGCTTCCGCCAAGGTCTACTACCTGTCAGTCACCGCTCACGGCGTGCTGATGGCGCTGGTCTTCACGACGTTTTTCATCATGGGGCTGGGGTTCTTGTTCGCCAGGACGTCACTGGGTCGGCTGGCTGGCGAAAGCTGGGGCTGGTACGGCTTCATCCTGGGCTGTGTGGGCACTGCCATCACGACCGTCGCGATCCTCTCGGGGTCGAGCACGGTGCTCTACACCTTCTATCCGCCGCTCATGGCTCATCCCAGCTTCTACATCGGAGCCACTCTTCTCGTCATCGGATCGTGGATCTGGTGCGGCGTGATGATCGCGAGTTGGCGAGCCTGGAAGCGCGAGCACGGTTCGGAGCCCACCCCGCTGTGCATGCACGGCATGCTCGCGACGGTGATCATCTGGATCCTGGCCACAGCCGGGCTGGCGGCCGAGGTCCTCGGTCTGCTCATCCCGTGGTCTTTGGGGTGGGTCGAGCGCATCGACCCGATCCTGGCGCGAACCTTGTTCTGGTGGTTCGGCCACCCGCTCACGTACTTTTGGCTGCTGCCTGCCTATGTACTCTGGTACACGGTGATCCCCGAGATCACCGGAGGCCGCCTGTTCAGCGACAAGCTGACGCGTGTCGTGTTCGTGATCTTCATCCTGTTCTCGACACCAGTCGGCTTTCACCACCAGTTCACCGATCCTGGAATCAGCTCTGGCTGGAAGCTGGTCCACACGTTCACCACCTACTCGATCCTCTTCCCGAGCTTCGTGACGGCGTTTACGGTCATCGCGTCGCTCGAGATCGCCGGTCGGCTGCGCGGTGGTGACGGACTGTTCGGCTGGCTCGGCAAGCTACCCTGGCGCGACCCCTTCTTCGTCAGCGTCGCGCTCGCCATGCTCAGTTTCGCCGTCGGCGGCTTCGGTGGTGCGATCAACGCGGCGTATGCGATGAACACCGCGGTCCACAACACGGCGTGGATCCAGGGTCACTTCCACCTGACCGTCGGCACCGCCGTCACGCTCAGCTTCATGGGTAGCTGCTACTGGCTCCTCCCGCGACTCACCGGGCGAGCACTCGTGGCTCCCAAGCTGGCGCTGGCTCAGCCCTACCTTTGGTTCCTGGGAATGATCCTGTTCTCGGGGTCGAGCCATATCACCGGACTCATGGGGCAGCCGCGCCGGGTGTTCAGCTCGTCGTTCTTCGGTGACGAAGCGGCACAGTCCTGGCAGTTCCTGACCTCACTCTCAGCCATCGGCGGCGTCGTGCTCTTCGTGAGCTCACTGCTCTTTCTGATGGTCGTCGGCGGCACCTACGGATGGGGCAAGCGCATCGACGCTCCCGAGGTGCGCTTCGCCGTACCACTCGACGATGACAGCGCTCCGGCGCCCGTTTGGGACCGCTTCGGACTCTGGGTGGGTATCGCGGTCCTACTCATCGTGCTCGCGTACGCCTACCCGATCTACGAGCTCTTGACCATGGAGCGATTCGGATCTCCGGGCTTCAAGCCTTTCTAGATCCTCGCTAGCCCCCTTTCGATCAACCGACCCTTCACGTCGTTAGTCCACTAGACCACCTCGCGAGACAGTGTCCAGGAGCTTCGGCATGACCTCGACGTCCGCGTCCGCCAGCCAGTCCACAGAATCGAGTCCAGCATCGGACTCCGCACCGACGCGCCGCCTCGTCTTTGGCCTCTTTGCGTCCCTCGCAGCCGCCTACGGAACCTTCGCTGCTTTTGTGGGCCGCTTTCTCTATCCAGCCAACGGACCCGAACGATCCTGGCTCTTCGTCATGGGCACGGGCGAGCTCGGTAGCGATGAAGCTGTCGTCTTTCGGACACCCAACGGCTCGCCCGTGAACATCACCCGCCTCGGACCGAGCGACGACGACATCGTCGCGCTCTCGAGCACCTGCCCCCACCTCGGCTGTCAGGTGCACTGGGAAGCTCACAACAATCGCTACTTCTGCCCCTGCCACAACGGCATCTTCGACACCACCGGCAAAGCTACCGGTGGTCCGCCAGCTGACGCCGGACAAAGCCTGCTGGAGTACCCGGTCAGGGTCGAAGACGATCTGGTGTTCATCGAGCTCTCGTCCACTGAGATCGCGATGGGGCCAGGCTCCATCGAGCGGCAACCTGCCACGCCAACGTGTCCGTGGGGACCGGGTCAGGATCCCTGTCTCTTCCCTGGAAGCCAAGGTCCTCGAGCTCACCGAGCTGGTCGACTGACGGAGCGTGTCTCGTGACGACCTTGACGCGACTGGGTACCTGGGTCGGCGAAAGACTGCCGATCGATCCCGGACAGCTCCGCGAGCTGACCAACGAACCGGTTCCCTATCACCTGAAGCGCTGGTGGTTTGCCCTCGGCGGAACTCCTGCCTACCTGTTCGTGATCCAGATCGTGACCGGGATTGCGCTGGCGATCTACTACCGGCCGTCAGCCGACGCCGCCTACGAGTCGGTGCGTTTCATCAGCGAAGAAGCCGCCTTCGGCTGGTATCTCCGCGGACTCCACAAGTGGGGCGCCACGCTGATGATCGCCGCGGTGATCCTCCATCAGCTGCGCGTCTACTTCACGGGCGCCTACCGCAAACCTCGAGAGATCAACTGGATGGTGGGCATGTGCCTGTTGATCTGCACGCTGACGTTGGGTTTCACGGGCTACAGCCTGGTGTACGAGCAGCTCAGCTATTGGGGCGCCACGGTCGGCGCCAACATCGCCGGCAGCGTGCCTTTCGTGGGCGACTTCATGCGCACTGCCATGCTCGGTGGCGACTCCTACAACGAGCACACCTTGCCCCGGTTCTTCATCCTGCACGCAGCTGTGCTGCCGGTCACGATGATTCTCTTGCTGGTCGTTCACATCAGCATCATCCGCCTTCAGGGAGTCACCGAGCTCCACTTCGACGACGAAGACCCGGACGAGAAGAACAAGACCTTCAGCTTCGTGCCAGATCACCTGCTCACCGAGCTGAGTATTGGTCTGATGCTGATGATCGCTCTCTCGTTCCTGGCAACGGTTTTTCCGCCGGTGCTCGGACCGAGGGCCGACCCGCTCGTCACCCCCGAGGTGATCAAGCCCGAGTGGTTCTTCTACGTCGCCTTCAGGTGGCTCAAGTTGTTCTCGGGCACCACCGCCATCCTCTCCATGGGCCTCGTGGTGTTCGTCATGTTCGCGTGGCCTTTCATCGACGAGCAGATTCGCAAGCGCACCCGCTACCCAGAGGCCAGCGTGTGGATCGGAATTGTCGGAGTGCTCGCGATCATCGTGCTCACGGTCTGGGAGGCCGTGGTCGCTCACTGACCCCTTGCACGTAGCCGCTCTCGAAACGCATCGCTACCGCACACGCCAAATCCCCAACGCATCGATTTTCCCAAGGCTCCGGAGACCAACTCATGAACCTCAACCAGAAACGACGAGTCATCATCGTTCTTGCGGCGGTTTTCCTGCTGTCCCTGATCTTCGTGCAGTGGATGGAGGTCATCCGGCGCGCGGAAGAAGCCGGGATCTCGGAGCCGCGAGTCAGCGTCCCGGCCTCGTCGGGTGAGTGTGTCGACTGTCACAGCCAGACGACGCCCGGCATCATCAGCCACTGGGAGACCAGTACTCACGCCGAGACCGGGGTCGGCTGCTTCGAATGCCACCGCGCGGAAGAGGGCGACGCAGATGCCCACTCACACTACGGGAGCCTGATCGCCACCATCGTGACGCCTCGCGACTGCTCCAAGTGTCACCTCGAAGTCGCAGAGGAGTTCGAGCGGAGTCACCACGCCGCCGGCGGCAACATTCTGGCCTCACTCGACAACTTCCTCGCAGAGACCGTGGAGGGTGCCCGCATGGACTT
>JANQPS010001084.1 GCA_028285365.1 Thermoanaerobaculia bacterium
CTGTGGACGCCGCAACCCCAGTCTCTGGGGATTTGCGCCGGCAATTCGCGCCCTCGGGGCCGACTTCGGCTTTGCCCCACTCGCCATGGGTGCCTGTGTGCTGATCTACGTCTTGACCTTGGCAGCTTCGCCCGAGGGTGCTCAGTGGGGCGGCCTCTTGTCTCTAGGCTCCCCGAGTCCCTACACGCAGGCGCTGTTCGGTGCTTCCGGAGCCTGGCCGTTGTTTGGCGCTCGTCCCGACATTCTCGGCGGACGCTGGTGGACCGTCCTCAGCGCCGGCTGGCTCCACGGTGGGTTGTTGCACATCTTCTTCAATCTCTATTGGCTGAGGATGCTGTCGCCAGTCATCACGAGCTTCTACGGGCCCGGGCGTTCGATGATCCTCTACGTTGCCTCGTCGGTGACCGGGTTTGCCGCCACCTCTCTTGCAGGCCAGTACCTCGAGTTCTTGCCGCGGTTCTTGCAGGGTGCGCCGATCACGGTCGGAGCGTCAGCGGCGATCTTCGGATGGATCGGTGCCGTCGTGTACTACGGTCAGCGTTCGGGCAGTTCACAGCTGACTCAGCGGCTCATGGGCTTCGTAGTGCCCATGTTCGTGCTGGGACTGCTGCTGCCGATCATGGACAACTGGGCTCACCTGGGTGGCTTTGCCGGCGGATATCTGGTCGGGCGGTGGCTCGACCCGCTCAAGCCTGAGCGCATCAATCACATGATCCTCGGCCTGGGACTGGTGGTGTTGAGCCTGCTGGCCGTCGTCTTGTCAGTGGTTCACGGCTGGTCGTTCTACCGCGGCCTCTAGCACCAGGCTAGCGGCTCCGACCTTCGCTCTATCGGCTCCGAGCGGCGGTGACGGGCGGTCCCGACTGCGACTTGTGTGCATATTTTTCCTATTGGGTGAATAAATATGCTATGCTGAGCGTTCGACCAGTCAAAGGTGACCACCCACGATCAGTTGGGAAGGGAACGTCGTGAGCTCAGCAGCCAAATCAATCGACCATTCCAGTCTCGTCAGAGTCTCGGTCGCGGGAGCGTCCGGCTACAGTGGTGCCGAGCTGGTGCGTCTGCTGCTCTCGCACCCGCACGTCGAGCTCGTGCACCTTGCGGCCGGCGAGCAGCGCGGCCGCGAGCTGGAAGATGTGTTCCCTCAGTTCCAGGGTCTCATCTCGCGCACGCTCTGCGAGACCGACTGGTCGCGACTCGGTCGCGACTCGGACGTGGTCCTGCTGGGACTACCGCACGGGCTCTCGATGGCGGCCGTGCCCGAGCTGCTGGATGCGGATGCACGCGTCGTCGATCTCGGCGGTGACTTCAGACTGAACAGTGCCGCGACGTACACCGACTGGTACGGGGTCGAGCACAGCGCTCCGGAACTGCTCGACGAGGCGGTCTACGGACTGCCGGAGCTCAATTTCTCGGTCCTCCCCACAGCTCGACTGGTGGCAAATCCCGGGTGTTATCCGACGGCCTCGATCCTGGCGCTCCTTCCGATCGCCGACTTGCTGGGTGGCGCTCACGTCGTCGTCGATGCGAAGTCCGGAGTCTCGGGAGCGGGGCGCAAGGCTTCGATGACGACGCACTTCTCCGAGGTCAACGAGAACCTCAAGGCCTATTCGGTGCTGACTCATCGGCACACTCCAGAGATCGAGCAGGTGCTGGCGTCGGTCGGCGGCGGTCCGAGCCTGGTGTTCGTTCCGCACCTCGTGCCGATGACCCGCGGCATCCTCGCGACGTGTTACGTGCACGGCCTCGACGGCCTCGGCGAGGACGAGCTCGTGGGTCGCTACCGCGCCTTGGCCGAGCGAGCGCCATTCGTTCGCCTCCTGGAGGAAGGACTGCCTCAGACCAAGGCCACCTACGGCTCGAACTTCTGCGACATCGGGATCAGGCGCGACAGCAAGACCGGGACGATCGTCGTGGTCGCTGCGATCGACAACCTGGTCAAGGGTGCAGCCGGTCAAGCGATCGAAAACCTCAACTTGATGTGTGGCTTCGACCGGACGGCGGGGCTGCACGGGGCTCCGGTGTTCCCATGACGAACGGACAGGAATGCGGTCAGTGGATCGAGGGCGGCGGAGTCGCGAGCCCGCTGGGTTTCAGAGCTTCGGGTATCCATTGCGGGATCAAGCAGAAGAGGCTCGATCTGGCCCTGCTGGAGGCTCACGACAGTGTTCCGACAGTGGGTATGTACACCACCAATCGCGTCGTCGCGGCCCCGGTGACCTACTGTCGTGAAGCCCTCGCGAGCAGTCCGACCGCTCGAGCCGTCGTCATCAACAGCGGTAATGCGAATGCCTGCACAGGAGAGCAGGGCTGGAGCGACACCGTCGAGATGGCAGGGCTGGTGGCGGCGTCGCTCGGCGTCGATCCGGCAGAGGTTCTCGTGGCGTCGACAGGTGTGATCGGTCGGACCTTGCCGATGGAGAAGATTCGCTCCGGAGTCGAGGACATCGTTGCCGGACTCTCCGACTCCGGCGGCGGTGACGCCGCCGCCGCGATCATGACGACCGACACGGTGCCCAAGGAGTGTGCACTCGAGGTCGAGCTCTCGACCGGACGAGTCATAGTAGGTGGCATGACCAAAGGTTCGGGCATGATCGCTCCTGATCTCGAGCTCCCAGGACTGCCACACGCCACGACTCTGGGTTTCCTGACGACCGACGCCCTGGTCGAACCCGGTGATCTGGCTCCGCTTCTCGAAGGCGCCATGCGGACGAGCTACAACGCCATCACCGTCGACTCGGACACGAGCACCAACGACACCGTTCTGTTGATGGCCAGTGGCTCGTCCGGTGTGCAGCCGTCTTCCGATGACGATCTCGCGCGACTGGCCGGCGCAGTCGAAGCGGTTGCGCTCAAGCTGGCCCTCGACATCGTTCGTGACGGCGAAGGCGCCAACCGGCTGATCGAGGCCCGGGTCCGGGGTGCCCGCACCCGCAGCGACGCCGAGCGGATTGCGCGCTCGGTCGCCGATTCGCCTCTGGTCAAGACGGCCTTCTGTGAAGGCGAGCCCAACTGGGGACGGCTGATGATGGCGGTGGGCAAGGCAGGCGTGGACATCGACCCGAGTCGGATCGACATTTCGGTCGGCGACCTGCAAGTCGTCCGGAACGGCCTCGGCACCGCTCACGATCCAGCGGTCCTGCGTACCCAGATGACTCTGGATGACGTGCTGATCGACATCGATCTGCGGCTCGGCGCCGATCACGCTTCCGTCTACACGTGTGACCTCAGCGAGGAGTACGTGCGCATCAACTCCACGTACCTCTCTTGACGCTCCTGGCCTGGCGCTCCTGGCCTGGCCCTCCTCTCCTGACTCTCGGCTACCGACCAAACCACTCAACGCAATCCGAGCGAACCTGATGGATCCATTCGAAGATACCCCTGGAGGCTCACTGGCCCAGGCACTCAGCTACGTGGCCGCGTGGCGTGGCAAGCGCGTGGTGATCAAGTTCGGTGGCCGTGCCATGGCCGAGAACGCGGTCGGCACGTTGATCGAAGACGTCGCCAGACTCCACGATGCCGGGGTCAGGCCGGTACTGATCCACGGAGGTGGACCAGAGATCTCCAGCTTGCTCGAGAAGCTGGATGTGCCCGCCCGCTTCGTCGACGGGCTCCGGGTGACCGACCCCGAGACGATGCGAGTCGTCGAGATGGTCTTGGGCGGTCAGGTCAACAAGCGACTCGTGGGTCAGCTGCATGCGGCGGGAGCTCGAGCGGCCGGTCTCTCCGGCAAAGACGGAGGCATCCTCCAGGTCGAGCCGCATCCGCGATACGCAGAGCTCGGACTGGTCGGTCGGGTCAAACATGTCGACACCCACCTCCTCGAGACCCTGCTCGACGGCGGCTACGTGCCCGTGCTCGCGTCGCTGGGTGCAGGACCTGAAGGCTTGACCTACAACGTCAACGCCGACACCGCGGCGGCCGCCATCGCCGTGGCCCTCGGCGCCGAGAAGTTTCTGCTGCTGACCGATGTAGCGGGAGTCTACGGCCGCTCCGAAGACGGCGGCATGGGTGACCTGATCTCCGAGCTCGACATCAAGCAGGCTCGTCGTTTGATCGAAGACGAGATCGTGTCGACCGGCATGATCCCCAAGGTGGAAGCCTGCCTGACAGCCGTAGAGAAGGGCATCACGAGTGCCCACATCATTTCGGCGTCGGCGCCACATGCGCTTCTGGTAGAGCTCTTCACGGAGCGCGGGGTGGGCACGATGATTCGCTCGCGAGGACGGCTCGCCCCAGATCGCGACGCTCTCTGAGCGTCTGTTGGACTCGGAGTGGAACTCGGCCGCTCTATCGACAATGGAGACGAAGATGACAACTGCAGAGGCCACGGAATCTCAGGTCCAGGTCCTGTTCGAGAACTACAAGCCGGCGCCGGTTGCCTTCGTGCGTGGTCAAGGCTGTCGTTTGTGGGATACCGACGACAAGTCCTACCTCGACTTCCTCGGCGGTATCGCAACGAGCAGTCTCGGTCACGGACACCCCCGCCTGACCCGTGCACTGCACGATCAGGTCGATCGGCTCCTGCACGTCTCCAACCTCTACGAGATTCCGGAGCAGCAGGCGGCTGCGCGGCTGCTCGTCGAGGCCAGCCGAACCGAGACCTTTCAGCTCGATCGCGTGTTCTTCTGCAACAGCGGCGCGGAGGCCAACGAGGCCGCGATCAAGATGGCGCGAAAGTGGGGATCTCAGCACGGTGGTCGTCATGTCGTCGTGAGCACCGAGAACGGG
>JANQPS010001098.1 GCA_028285365.1 Thermoanaerobaculia bacterium
AACGTCGTCTCGCCTGGCGACGCTGCTGGCAGACGAGCCCACCGAGACCTTCGACGACATGAGAGCGTTCTGGCGCTGGTATCTCGAGTGGCTCGACGACCGTCCCGAGCGCGCCACTCCGTCAGCGATCGGGCTCGCTCATCTCGCAGCTGGCGATCGTGACCGCGCTCTCGACGTCTTCGAGCAGGCGGTCGCAGACCGGGCACCCTGCGTGCTGTCACTCGCGACCGATCCCCAGACCGAGCCGCTACGAGATGATCCTCGCTTCGAGACCGTGCTGCACGCGATCGGACTCTCGAGCTGACCTCGCTGGGAGCATCCGCCGCTCCCGCACGAGCGAACTGCAGGGTAACCGCCCGACACGGCGCGGCGACATGCAACACCTACGGAGGACGTGCCATGTTTGGGCTCAAACAGAACCCCGTCAAGAAGCTGGAAAAGAGCTACTCCAAGAAGCTCGCCGAAGCCACCGCCGCGCAACGAGCCGGCAAGATCCCGGAGTTCGCCCGCCTCAGCGCCGAAGCCGAAGAGATCGGCCGCCAGCTCGACGAAGCCCGCGCTCAGTAGCGGCAGCGCGAAGACGTCGAGTCGTTACGACAACGACGGCGACCAGCTCGCACAGGAGTCGACCGGGTCGGGGTTCCTCACTTTGTTCGGAATGACAAAAAGAGGGTTGTTCGGAATGACAAAAGCGGGGGTTGGGATGTCAGCTCGTGAAGTGTTCTGATCGAGAAAAGAGAGGCAGGAAGCCCTCGACCCGGTCAGTCCGGGTTTGATTCGCAAGATGCCGTCGCCCTCGTCATCCTGACGGAGTGCCGGTCAGACCGTCTTGATCGCAGCGCGACGTTCGACGGCACGGAGGAAGAGCCGCTCGAGCGCAACGGTTCCGCCAATCCCACTACCACGCAATCTCCTCTCCGTCCCAGGCGAAGAACTTTCCCGAGTCTCCCTCCCCCAGCCCATCCATGACCGCCAACAGCTGAGCTGCTGCTCGCTCCGGCGAGAACAGCTTCTGCGCCGCAACGCCGGACTGAAACGGCTCCGACAAGCCGGTATCCACCGTACCCGGGTGGAGCACGACGCAGAGACATCCCGGACGACTGCGCGCCAGTTCCACGGCCAGGCTGCGGGTGAGCATGTTGAGGGCGGCCTTGGACGAGCGATACGAATACCAGCCGCCAAGTCGGTTGTCGCCGATACTGCCGACTCGCGCAGAGAGACTCGCAAAGACCGAGTGCTCGCGCCGCGGCAGCAGACCCACGAAGTGCTTGGCGACGAGCAGTGGCCCCACGCTGTTGATGCGGAACGACTGCAGCAACGTCTCGGGATCCAGCTGGCTCAGTCGCTTCTCGGGATGAACGTGCTGAGCGTGGAGGAGGCCCGTGGCGTTGATGATGAGATCGAGCCGATCCGTCTCAGCGCCAACCTGGGTCGCTGCCCGTTCGACACTCGCCTCACTGGCGACGTCGAGCTCGACCGGCCGGACGCGACCGTCGCGCTCCTGCTCAGGCCAGCGACCCCGCACTCGGTCGAGATGGCGACCGCCCGCAAACACCGTCGACACTGACGACGATTCGAGGAGTTGCTCCACGAGAGCGCTCCCGATTCCACCGGTCGCCCCGACGACCAGAGCCCGAACTGAGCGGTCGAAGCTACGGGCCTCGAAGCCGCCGCTAGTGAGTCGGCCCCCGCCATGACCTTGCTCGTCCATGCGTCTGTGTTCGCAAGCGACAGGCGAGACAGATTCTGGGCAGACTCACCGAGTCGCGAGCAGCTGCCTCGCGACCACGATGCGCGAGCGCTGTTCGTAGCGCGGAGCGACCATCACGAAGGTCGTTGTGGCCGGGTTGTGGTCGAAGTACAAAGTCTGCGGGCGAAAGTTGCCGTCGAACACTTCTTCCTCTGGACCAAAGCTCGGCCGACCGCCGTCTTCGCTGACGGAGACTCTCCAAACGCCTGAACCTCGTCGATAGAACAAGGTCCTGCCGTCACCCGACCAGGTCGGGTCGCTACCCCCAGTCGTCGACACCGGGTACTCGAACTCCGTATCCGGGAAGGAGCGGATGAAGACTTGTTGTCGAGCGTTCTCGTCTTTGGCGAATGCAATCCAGCGACCGTTGGGCGAAAACCTCCCGGTGAACTCATCGACTGAGGCATCTGCAATCTCGAGCAGCGGTCCGGACTCTCGAGATCCAGGACCCAGGCGCGGCGCGCAGTCATCACTCCCTCGCATGCGTGCCAGCTCCCTCAAACTCGTCGTTCAGAGCGGAGCCCGCAGGGCGGAGCGAAGAACCTCGCTTCGGCGCCCGTGGCCGGCGGTGTCGTCACGGAACGCACCAGGTTCTTCGGCTCGCCAACTCCAGGGAGTGGGCTCGCCTCTGAAGACGGGTTTCGGTGGCTGTTGCACTTGGCCACTGTAGAGCCTGCAAGCACCCCGGCATCTCTGGGTCTAGGAGAAGCGTCGGGTCGGTCGACTCTCATCCGACCGACAATCGAGCATGAGTCTCGCCGCACTCGACGCACCGGCCGGACAGCGACCTGCTCGTCGAGCTTCTTGTCGGAGCGCGAACTACGCGAGGTCCAGCTCAGGAATGTCGCGGAAGTCGTCGACATTCAGCGTCCAAAGCTGAGCACCCGCCGACAATGTCGTGGCGGCGATGGCGATGTCGATCTGGCGACGTCGTGGGCTTCCGAGCGCTTGGAAGAGATCGGCCGCGAGCAAGGCTGCCGAGGCGTCGAACGGGAGTGCTTCCGCACTCGGCAAGAGCTCTTCCTGATAAGCGAGCTCCTCGGGTGTACGCGGGCCTCTTCGCCACTCGTAGAGAACCAGAGTCGAAAGTCGGAGTCTCTCTCCCGCCCCAACCAGCTCTTCCATTCGGTCGAGGGCATCACGTGAGCCGGTGAGACTCCTGATGAGAGCCGATGTATCGACCAGGATCACGAGTCTCGCCAGCCGGCCTCACGAGCCTCACGTAGGTCCTGCAACTCCCTGTCGACGTCAGCGTCGGGTCTCGTCATCGCCTCTGAGCGCAGACGCGAGAGGATCATGAGCTTTTCGCGGCGCTCTCTCTCCGTCAGCCGATCGCAACGTGCCTCGAACTCGAGCACGGCTCTTCGGACCACATCACTCTTCGAAGTGCCGAGAGCCTGCGACACCCTTCGGAGAGCCGCGTCGGTCTTGTCATCGATGGAGAACGTAGCCCTCATAACTGTTACATAATAGCATAACGATGTCGTAAGAGAGCTCTCGAGGTACTCGAGCTCCTTCCGCGCCACTTCACTCAAACCCGTCGTTCAGAGCGGAGCCCGCAGGGCGACGCAAAGAACCTCGCCCCGGGCATCGCGGGTGATGGCGGAGTCACACCGCGAACGAGGTTCTTCGGCTCGCCAGCTCCACGGAGCTGGGCTCGCCTCTGAACGACGACTTGTGGGCGGTCGCCAAGCTCATGGCTACGCTGCAGCCTGTCGCCCAGATCGCAATCCAGCTAGCGCCCAACACCTCGATGAGCGCCAATGCCGAGCCTTCCAGCACGACCTCCGGAGCGAGTAGCGCCGACTGATCAATCGAAAGCCGAAGACAGCTCCTGCGAGACGTTCTGCACGACGACAAGGGAGCGTGGGGTCGTGTTCTGACGAACGACGAGGAACCGATCCCGGTTTGGGTCGTAGTCGTACGGCCTGACGTAGAAGGGCGCTTCGAAGTAGGGACCCGAGAACAGCGGCTTCGGGTCGCCGAGGACGAATGGCGGCTCACTCGACATGGCGACGCTGAAGAGAACGCCGTCGTTGATCATGAACAGCTCCTGACGACCGTCTCGCTCGACCCAGAGTGGGAAGTGGCCTTGGCCCACAGGCCACGAACGGGACAAAGGCGCGTCGACCGGACGAACCACGACATCCGCACTGCTTTGGCGTGCCTCTGAGTAGGCAATCCAACGTCCGTCCGGAGAGGCGCACACCGACCAGATGTTCTCCTCGCCATCCAAAAGAAAACGGATGTCTCCGCTCTCGGTGTCGATCAGCCCGACGTCGCCATCTGTCTCAAACCTCACGATTCGGACGAGCAGTTGTTCACCGACCCAGCCAGACAGCGAGATGACGTCCTCGTTGAAAGCGCCAAGGTCACGCACCTCACCGTCCGCTACTGCGAACACGGTCTTCTTGAAGCCACCTTTCCAGTTGTTGCCGTTGAAGAAGAGGGCATCGCTACCAAGACCCCACAGAGGAGCATGGTTGTTGCGCGACTCCACATCGACCAGTCGCGGTTGACGTGAGCCCAACTCGAGAGTCATCACGTCTTCGTGCCCGCGTCTGCCGCTACTCCCGACCTGATCGAGGACGACAAACGCGATGCGCCTGCCGTCAGGTGAAACCCGCGGATGAGCGTAGGCACCCGGAGGCAGCTCCAGCGGAATTTCGTCGCCTGATCGATCTAGCCAAGCAAGGCGCCCACGTATCGCGGACGACAGGGGCGTATAGACGAGCGTGCCTGAACTACTCGCGTCGAATGCAGGAGCGCGTAGCGCCACGAACGGAACATCCGGCAGTGCGACGGGCTCACCCAATGTTTCCAATGACTCCACGTTGAAACGAACCGCCCATAAGCCGTCCTCGCGATGAAACACGAGATGCCCACTCTCGAGATACGCCGGCTCACGTCCCTCAAAGAGAACCTTGTGCCCCGCAGAGTCAAGACGTTTTGCGGCGATGCGGAATCCCTCTCGTCCGCGATCCACCGTGAAGACGATCGACTGGTCTCCGGGTAGGAACTTCGGTTCCCAGTGACCGGCCTCACCTTCATCGACGCGCGTGACGGGAGACGAAGGTCCACCGTCCTCGGACAACAAGTGGATCGTGTTGTCCTCGACCCGGCCAACCACGAGATTCCCACTCTCGCCCCAAGACCCACCACGCCACGCCGACCCCAAGACGAGGGGCACAGGGCGGCCGCCTTCGACCGGAATCTTCTCCAGCAGGATCTGTTCACGCTCTGCCATCTGCGCAAGCCACCGACCGTCGGGCGAGAAGAAGTGGAACCCCCATCCGCCTTCAGACCCTGCGATCGGTTCCGCCTCCAATGAATCCAGCCGTCTGCGGTAGAGGCGGCGCACGCCACCTTCACGCCCAAAGTAGACGATCGTCTGACCGTCAGGCGACACGGCAACACTTTTGGTCTCCTCTGGCTCCAGATAGGGAGCCGTGACGGTGACGCGACTGGTCGCTGGCGTCCTCTGCTGAGGCTTGGTGACTCCGCGCCAGCCCAGGGTCACCGCCACGACCGACGCAAGCGCTGCCAGCCCCCAGGCAATCAGCAGCTGGCGGCGCGACTCCGTCGGCGCGCCAGCTTCCTCACTCGAGGAGGTCGAGCTCGCTTCTTCCAGATCGAGACGAGCCGCACCCGCGTCACCCAAACGCTCGCGCGCAGCTTTGCGCAAGCAGCGCTCGATCACCCTGGTCAGCGACCGCGGGATCGACGGCGGGAGGCTGGCGAGATCTGGCTGACTCCTCAGGACGGATGCCAGGGTGTCTGAGACCGTGTCTTCCAAAAAGAGGCTCCGACCCGTCAGCGACTCCCACATCACCACGCCAAACGCCCACAGATCACTGCGGCGATCAACGTCCTGACCCCGTGCCTGCTCGGGCGACATGTATGCCGCGGTCCCCATGATCTCGCCGCGCATCGTGGCTGCGGCCGTCATGGTGGGAGATTGCGAGAGATTCGGATCCGACGCACCGTCCTGAGGATCGAGCGCCTTGGCCAGTCCGAAGTCGAGGATCTTGACGCGCCCGTCGGGCCCCACCTTGATGTTCGCGGGCTTGAGATCGCGATGGATGATCCCCTTCTCGTGCGCGGCCTCTAGGCCTTCAGCGATCTGGATGAAGAGCGAGATCGCGTCGTCGACCGGGATGGGACCGCGCGCGATGTGGTCGGCCAGGTCTTCGCCCTCGACCAGCTCCATGACCAGGAAGTGGGCCTTGCTGGTCTCGTCGGTCTCGAAGCCGAAGATCGTGGCGATGTTCGGGTGATTCAGCGCAGCGAGGGACTTCGCTTCGCGCTCGAAGCGGGCGAGGCGCTCGACGTTGTCCGCAAAGTCGGGGGGCAGCACCTTGATCGCGACGTCGCGATCGAGCTTGGGGTCGCGTGCGCGATACACCTCTCCCATGCCGCCAGCGCCGAGGCTACCGGTGACGGTGTAGTGGCCGAGCGACGTACCGGACTGGAGGTTCACGATGGTGGGCAGTCTACCTACGGCACGCAGTCATCACTCCCCCCGCATGTTTGCCAGCTCCCTCAAACCCGTCGTTCAGAGCGGAGCCCGAAGGGGCGAAGCGAAGAACCTCGCTCCGGCGCCGTGGATGACAGTCAAGTCACATCACGCACCAGGTTCTTCGGCTCGCCAGCTCCAAGGAGCTGGGCTCACCTCTGAACGACGGACGTCGGACTCTCCGCTCCGCCTTCACCGTCATTCTTAGAGCACGCGGCGGTGATGTGTAGTGGCCGAGCGGAGTGCCGGGTCGAAGCGGCATCGCCGTCTGATCGAGTCAGCAGAGCTTACGGATCAAGCGAAGGGATTGACCAACTCGACCGCGCCGTACCTCTGGCCGTGGCTGAGGTCCTCTGAATAGAGAGTCTCGACAGCTGCCGCATTCGCCGCTTGCACGATCAGGGCATCCCAGAACGAGATTTGATAGCGCTCTTCCAGGACAATGGCCTCCCGAACTGACACCTGATCATTCACGACGATCTCCCACGCCATGTAGTCATCCAGCGTCCGAAGCAGCTCCTCGCGAGGCATGGGGTTCTGCGCGCGCTTCCGAACGCTCACCGAAAACTCTTGGAGGACTTGGGTGCTCAGGACTCCGGAGCGACTCGTCCACAGGCTGTCCATCAGAGCCACGGCAACGTCATGACGCTCACCCGCGGCCGCATCATGCGCATAGACCAGGATGTTGGTGTCAACGAAGGCTCTAACGGACATGGAGTTCGTCACGCGAAACTGGTGGTTGCCACTCCAGTCTGCTCGCGGACCTCATTCGCTCGACCGCGCGCTTCTTCGCACGGTCATAGCCTCGGTCTGTTCGCACCAGATCTTCCAACTGCTCGGCGACCAGTCGACTGACCGACGTTCCTCTCTTGGCCGCAAGAATGCGGGTCTCTTTCAGCAGAGATTCATCGATCTTGAGAGTGATATTCGCCATCGCTCCTCCAGCCACAATGTTGGCACATTTTCAGTGCCGCACGAAAGCCGTGCATCCAACAAGCCGACATCCGTCGTTCAGAGCGGAGCCCGCAGGGCGAAGCGAAGAACCTCACTCCGGCGCCGTGGCCAACGGTCAAGTCACACCACGCACGAGGTTCTTCGGCTCGCCAGCTCCAAGGAGCTGGCCTCGCCTCTGAACGACGCCGAATTGCGGGCGAGCAAACGGCTTTCGCTATTCGCTACGTCAGCTGACCGCACGCATCAAGGAGATTGCGCAGTGGCCGAGCGAAATGCCGGACGTGAGGTTCTACGGTGCCGGACTGTTCCAGTTCTGGATCAACGTGAACGGTTCCTGCGCGACGAGGCGATTGACCAGGAACTGCTGAGAGTCCAGAGACACGTCGAAGGAGAAGAGCTCCATTCCCGGCCGGAGCTCTACCGGGAAGAGTTGCTTCGGGCTCCCGAGCTCGAGCTCCGATCCGTCTCGATCCCCAACGGTCACGCTCACCAGCCAGCCGGACTCCGAGTAGTAAAGGATCTCTGTCCCATCTCGCGACCAGACTGGGCTCTGGCCACCTTCAGGGGAGACTGGCTGTGGCGTACCGTCCCGTAGACGCCGAACCCAGACCTTGGCTCTCCCACCGCGGTTCGAGATGAACACGATCCAGTTGCCGTTGGGCGAGAATCGCGCGCCAGTCTCCCGGTAGGAACCGCTGCTCCAGAGCTCTGGCGTCTCGGCCTTCAGATCGTAGAGCCAAAGCTGTTGCGTCGCGTGCTCAGAGGGCCCCGCGTACATGAGATACCTGTCGTCGGGCGAGGCGTCCGTAGGAATGAGCTCGCCGTTCGCAGACTCGACAATCGTCAACGGGTCGCCCAGATCACCCGTGGCCGGTGTCATGAAGAGATCACCTCGGCCATGGAACACAAGCTGCTGGTCGCCCTCCAGCCACACCGGCAGCGACTCATCGATTGGAGAATCCGTGACCTGGATCGGCGGGCTTCCCTCAAGGTCGTAGATCCAGAGGTCCCCATCCACGTCCGTCTTGTCCACCGCCACCCGAGTGCCTGAATCCGACAGGCGGGGATGAAAGAAGTCGCCGCGTCCGGTCAGTGAGCTCAACCACGCACCCGTACGGTCGACCCAACCGAGCTCGCTGCTGCCCAGCCCCAGGCTCCTCGACACGACGAGTCGATCTCGCGAGGCTGCGAAGACGCCTTTACCTCCGAAGCTCTCGTACGCAACCTGGTCTACGACGAGTCGGTCTGGACCGACAAACTCGAGAGTGCCTGGATCAAACGGGCGGCTCCAGACTGCACCCTGGCTCCAGTAGACCAGTGACCCGTCACTCTGCCCCCTGCCCTCGGGCGAAGGGACAAATGCGACGTTGGCGCCTTCCGGAAGGAGACGTCGAGGCTCTTCACCCGACAAGGACGTCACATAGACACCATCCGCGTGGGAAATGAGGTAGTGCTCACCGTCCGGTAGGAAGTGCGGACGCCAAAACCACTCGTCCTGTGAGCTCGGGCTAGCCAACTCGACCAGGTCGCCACCCTCCTCAGGCAGGAGCCAGAGTCGCCGATGGTCACTCACCAGAATCGAGCCACGAGTCCCCCATGAGGCTCCCGAGAAGTCGAGATCGGTAGCCTCCGCCAGAACGCGAGGTCTGCCACCGGCGAGGTCAATACTCTTGACCTGAGCTCCCTGAAGAAAACCGATCGTCCGACTGTCGGGTGACCAGAAAGGCCAACGCGCTCGGCCTGTACCGCGCAGCGCGCGAGGCGCCGGCTCGCCCAAGTCGCGCAACCAGAGCTGCCTACCCTCTTGGGGGTGGCGAGCGACAAACGCCAGATAGCGACCGTCTGGGGAGAGCGCCGGTGGACCAACGCTCGCTGAAAGCCCCCAACCTTCAGGGGCTGCAATCTCCGAGAACATCGGCGTCGCAGGCGACACGTCTGATTCCGAGAGGCGCCCCATCCAGAAGGCACCCGCCAGGGCCAACGCAGCCACTGACAAGAGCGCCAGTGGATGAATCGGACGTCTCCGGCGCGCCGCAGCCAGCTCCCCTGTCAACGAGTCTTCCCCATGGGCCTCGTCCGAATCGATGTCTTCGAGATCGAAGCGAGCGTCGGCGATGTCGCGAAGTCTTCTGGCCGGTTCCTTGGCGAGACAACGCTGAAGGAGTCTCCTGACTCCTCGTCCGGAATCCGCCGGCAGCCGTTCCCACGGCGGTTCGCCCTGGAGGATCTTGGCCATGGAAACCGATGCGTCCTCTCCCTCGAAGGCACGCCCACCGCTGATCGCTTCGAAGAGACAGACGCCAAACGCCCAGATGTCTGTCCGCTTGTCGACCGCCAGACCACGCGCCTGCTCTGGCGACATGTAGGCGGCCGTCCCCATGATCTCGCCACGAATTGTGGCTGCGGCCGTCATGGTGGGTGACTGAGAGATGTTGGCGTCGGCGCGGGCCGTGGCGCTCGCCGGGTCCATCGCCTTGGCCAGGCCAAAGTCGAGGAGCTTGACGCGCCCATCAGGACACACCTTGATGTTGGCGGGCTTGAGATCGCGATGGATGATGCCCTTCTCGTGCGCAGCCTCCAGACCTTCAGCGATCTGGACGAAGAGCGGGATGGCCTCGCCCACCGGGATAGGACCGCGCGCAATGCGGTCGGCAAGGTCTTCGCCTTCGACTAGCTCCATGACCAGGAAGTGCGTCCCGCCTTCGCCGTCGGTTTCGAAGCCGAAGATGGTGGCGATGTTCGGGTGGTTGAGCGCGGCGAGGGACTTCGCTTCACGCTCGAAACGGGCGAGACGCTCCGCGTCGTCAGCAAGGTCTGCGGGCAAGACCTTGATCGCGACATCGCGCTCGAGCTTGGAGTCGCGAGCGCGGTACACCTCTCCCATACCGCCGGCGCCGAGCTTGGCGGTGATGGTGTAGTGGCCGAGGGTCGTGCCGGTCTCCAGCTGCATGGACGCAGTGATACTAGAGCCGCGCAGCTTCGCCGTTCACGGCGCCCAGACCTGGAGTGGCACATGTACCGCGGCGTGCTCGAAATCGCGGTCCGTCGCAAGCATGACGAGATCGTTGCGGATCGCGAGCTGCGCGAGGAGCGCATCGATAGTCCCCAGCTGGACACCTTTGCGCCTGCAGACGTTTCGGAGCTCGGCCGCTCGAATGTGGTCCTCCAGATGGGGAGCGATCATTGGGAGGGCCGCGAAACGCTCAACGATGGAGTCGCGCTGCTTGGGGCCGCCAAATCCCTGAAGCAGCTCCTGCAGGATGAGACCAGTCGCGAAGACGGACTCTCGACCGAGGAGGGCATCGCGCAGCCGTGAGACCTCGACAATGTCGGGCACTCCATCTCGGCGCAGCGCTAGAGACCAGACGCTGGTGTCGACCAGAAAGCTCAAGTCGACGAGCGACCCGAAGCCGAGTCTCGTGATCGTTCTCGTTTGTAGTCGAACTGCTGATCCCACTCGAGGGCACCGAACAGGTCGACGATGCGCGCCTGCTCCCTGCGGGCGATGAACTCCTCGAGAGCGAGGGTCACCGCGGCAGTCTTGGTCTTCTTGCCACTGACCTCCAAAGCTCTCCGCAGGAGCTTGGGATCGATTGCGAGGTTGGTCGCCATGTGCGAATGGTCGCACAACTGCCCGCACAGTCTCAAGGGGCCGCGCACGATCGCGGTCGAAGCGCAGAGCTCCTCGCCCCCGCGAAGCGACCTATCACTCGGCGAGGAGCACCGGCCCTCTTCCTCGTGCTCCTCGCGCGCCACCCCCTTGATCCGTCGTTCAGAGCGGAGCCCGAAGGGCGGAGCGAAGAACCTCGCTCCGGAACCGCACGACGGTCAAATCACGTCACGTACGAGGTTCTTCGGCTCGCCAGCTCCGAGGAGCTTGGCTCACCTCTGAACGACGGGTGTTGGGTGAGCGAGAGCGATCGCTACCCGCAACGCCAGTCTCGTCATTGCGGCGACTACGTCGGCACGCGCAAGAATCGAGCAGGCATGTGGAGCTCCATACCACCTCCCCCGCGCGGCGCCCAAGTCAATCGACCGGCGCCAACCGCTTCAGCTCTTCGAAGAAGTTCTGGATGATGCGAATCTCACCAACAGACTCGCCAGTGATCAGCGGCTTGTTGACGAGGAACTTCGTCGCTTCCGGATCCACCGCAAAAGAGAGTCCTGCCGAGTCGTGGAAGTCTGCCTCGAGGACGAGTCGAGGCTCACCAACCGGAGAGTCCGAGTCAGAAGAGATCGGCACCGAGTAGATGCGATTGGCGCTGCGGTAGAAGATCTCGTCACTGGCTGCCGACCAGATCGGGTCCCCGCCGCCGCCCCGACTGACCTGGTACTCAGCTCCACCATCGGGATAAGGCTGGACAAACACGTCACCGTCGCCGTAACGGTCAGTGGCAAACAGGAGCCAGCGCCCGTCGGGGGAGATGGCGGGGAAGTAGTCACGACTTGCAGTCTCGACGAGGACTGTCGGCGGCAACGAGCCATCCAGAGAAACTGCATACGCATCAGCCTGAGATTCGGCGTTTTCCGCAAAAAACGTCACGAGGTCATGACTCGCCCCGCTGGCGAGTGCGACGCCTGCCCTATCGGTCAAGTCCTCGACGCCAACGAGGAGCTCAGCTCCAGCGCCGCCATCCCAGGCTTGAATCATCAACTCTCCTGCGTCTTCCGAAGCCTTCATCTGGTTGAAGACGACAGACTGGCTGTCTGCCGTCCAGACCGGATACATGCCACCTTCTGCGTTGGTGATCTGCCGGAACGCACCGTTCTCGAAGTTGTAGAGAAAGATGTGATCGGTTGGGCCTGTTACGTGGATGGCGAGTCGGTTGCCGTCCGGCGAGAGGTGGAGCTGGTTGTAGACGTTGGGAGGCGCGGCCGGGAGTGCTTCCTCCAGGTCCGAGTCTCGATACAACCACGTCGGGACGGCCCTCGCGAAGTCGCCGCCCGCAACATAGGCCAAGGTTCCGTTGTCGGAAAAGCTGAACTGTGACCCGCCCCAGATCGAGTCCGTGCGCACGCCGTCCAGCACTCGGACCGGCTGCCCTCTGACCTCGAGAGATTCCAGGTCGAAAGGCACGGCCATAAGGCTCTCGGCTCGCACGAAAACGAGGTGCCCCGACGGTACGTAGCGCGCGTCATAGCCGCTCTCGATCACTGGTCCCAACTCGCCCTGCGCCGACATGTGGGTGATCGGTAGATGATCCAGCCGCCGGCCTTTCCCCAACAGCTGGGTGAACAGAATCCCGCCGCCGGGAAGAGTCGATGGCCGCGCAACGGCGAGGCTGGGTCCGAACTTCTCAGGCTCACCACCCTGCTGGGCCACCCGGGTGAACTCGAATTCGTGTCGGTTGAAGTAGATCCAACCATCATCGCTCCAGTCGACGCTGTACACGAGCGAGGCCTCACACAACACTCTAGGCTCGCTACTGCCGTCCACTCTCGCGACCATCAGGTGTTGGGACGTCGCATAGGCGACCTCCGAGCCGTCAGGCGAAAACGACGGCAAAAAGGCTCCCTGGGTCCCTTCGAGAGCGGTTGCCTCGAAGTCATCCAGTTGTCGAGAAAAGAGCTGCCGGCCATCGCCGACGTCGGCCACGTAGACCAACGTGGAGCCATCCGGTGAGAGATCGAGGGCGAGGTAGGCCATCGACACTGGACGGTGTGCACGCTCCAAAGCGAGTGGCGCATCAGCCGGAAGGTTGAGCGACGAACGCACGACTTCACGTGACGGTTCGATGCTGCCTCTGGCTTGGGACCAGAAGGCCCAGGCGACGATCAGTCCGAGGATCGCTCCTAGACCCGCCGCGACTCCCATGCCCGCGCGCCCGCCTGCCGCGGGCTTTGCAGCAACCGGTTCGTCATGCGGCCCTTCCAGATCGATCCGCGCGTCCGCGATGTCGTGGAGCCTCTGTTTCGGCTTCTTCTCCAGGCATCGCCTGATCACCCGCTCGACAGCGGGAGGAGCGACGGACGACAGTCCGTCACACTCGGGGTCCGTGGCAAGGATGGCAGCCATGATGTCGGCCGGGTTGTCACCCGGAAAGGGTCGTCTGGCCAGCAGGGCCTCGAAGAGACAACAGCCAAACGCCCAGATGTCGGCGCGCTTGTCCACCGCCTGTCCACGCGCCTGCTCAGGCGACATGTAGGCCGCCGTCCCCATGATCTCGCCACGCATCGTGGCCGCGGCCGTCATGGTGGGTGATTGCGAGATGTTTGGGTCCGCTGAGTCGGATGCTCTCGCCGGGTCCATCGCTTTGGCCAGGCCAAAGTCCAGGATCTTCACCCGACCGTCGGGATCCACCTTGATGTTCGCGGGCTTGAGGTCGCGATGGACGATCCCTTTCTCGTGGGCGGCTTCCAGACCTTCGGCGATCTGGACGAAGAGGGGGATGGCGTCGTCGACGGGGATGGGACCGCGCGCGATGCGGTCGGCCAGGTCGTCCCCTTCGACCAGCTCCATGACGAGGAAGTGAGTCCCGCTCGCCTGGTCCGCCTCGAATCCGAAGATCGTGGCGATGTTGGGGTGGTTCAGCGCGGCCAGAGACTTCGCTTCGCGCTCGAAGCGGGCAAGCCGTTCAGGGTCGTCGGCAAAGTCCGGCGGCAGCACCTTGATCGCGACGTCGCGATCGAGTTTCGAGTCGCGGGCGCGGTACACCTCACCCATCCCGCCAGCACCGAGCGGCGCGGCGATCTCGTAGTGCAGAAGCGCGGTGCCAGGTTGGAACTGCATGTCAGGCGAGGAGGATTCGGGAGAACGAACCAGCCGCCCTACTTCAACTCGGCGAGCCAATTCACCGCAACTTGAATCTGTTGGGTCTCGCTGGGGTCAGCGACGGCTTCCTCGAGTATGACGACCCGACCATCGGGCCCAACATCGAAGTCCCGTCCAGAGCCGTTGTAGTAGGCACCCGAGTGGAGTTTCCGAGGCGCTTCCCAGCTGACCGAAGACCCGAAGTTCATCTCCGTGACGTAGACGCCAGACACATCCACGAAGTACAGCTGTCGACCAGAGCTCGACCAGACGGGCTCCATACTGACGCTGTCGGTGATCTGATGCTGCTGAGCGTCGCCTCCCCAACGTTCGACAAAGACACGGTACTCGCCGTCGTCATCGGACGTATACGCCAGCCACTGGCCATTCGGTGACAGGTCCGCCGCGTAGTCCTCTGCTCCTTTCGAGACCAGCGTTCGACTCTCCGCTGCGGAATCGAAAGGCAGAAGGACGATGTCGATGCCTGTTCCCCGAGATGTGTTGTCCGTAACGGCGATCAGCCCTTCACCATCGGGAGACCAGTCGTCCGGGAACATAGGCTGGTCCGACTTTCGAAGCAGTTGAGCTTCGCCGCCCGTGATCGGCTTGATGAAGACCGCCCACCCATCCTCCTGCAGCGCGGCATAGGCGATACGTCGACCGTCGGGATGCCACAGCGGCCACATACAGCTGCCTTCGAAGGTCAGACGACGCGGTTCCCCGTCGGGAACCTCAACCAGCCACAGAACGCTACCTTCCGGCTCTTCAGTTTCCAGTATCAGCCACTCGCCATCGGGCGAGATTCGTGGTCTTCGATACGGCCCAGGAGCAACCCTCAAGGGGACTCTGCCAGCTTGATCGAGCCAGACTGGCTGTCGGGCAGAGACATCGTGCGTGTTTGGAGGAATGTAGATCAGCGTGCCGTCGCTCGCGACTGCGTACTCACTAGTGCCGAACCCGACGTGGGTACTGACCTCCAGCACCGGCTCGGCGGGGCCAGTCACCTCCATCGCTCCCATGTCGAAGGTGGCAGCCCAGAGCGAGCCAGCCCGCATGAACAGTAGGTGGCCACTGCTTGCGTAGAGCGGACTGTAGCCACCCTCTAGGATCACCCGACGCTCACCGGTCTCGGGGAACAGCGCTTCGATCCGAGCGCCGTCGTGATGGTCGGAGAGTGCAACAACGAACAGGATCCATCCGTTGGGTAGGAACGCTGGCGTGATGTGATGAAACTCGCCCTCTTCGCGAGAGACCGTCGTCAGCGGAGTCGACGGGCCTCCTGCAGCGGAAACCTTCCAAAGTCCAGTACTGGCGTGCGGGGTCATGACGATCGTCTCGTCCGCCCCCCACGTACCTCCTCGAAGTCCGCTGCCGATTGCAGCGATCGTCGCTAGGCTCTCGCCGTTGACCCGCACCCTTCGGAGCTCGCCCGCCTGTCCGAAGGCGAGCCAGTCGCCATCAGGCGAGAAGAACGGGTAGTAAGCACCCTCGGTCCCTTCAAGTGGCCTCGCGACGGGGTCGTCGACATCCCGAACCCAAATGTGGTCGATACCGTCATCGCGCTTCACAAACGCCATCGTCAAGCCATCGGCCGAGATCGCCGGTGGCGAACGAAGCCCATGGGGCCTGACTTCGCCGGCATCCACCGTATAGCGGTGGCCAACGAGCCGCTCTACCCCGGAGACGGGTTCATCACTCATCAGGAAAGGCACCAGTCCGACGGCCACGCCAAGGAGAAGTGCGGCGGCGAGCATGGCACTCAACTGGGGCCATCGCCGGTCCAGGGGTTCCGATTCGGGCTCCTGATCCTCAACGAGCTCGAGGCGAGCGTCACCGATATCTCGGAGACGATCGCGCGGGTTCTTCCGAAGACATCTATCCAACAGGCGTCCGACTCGACGCTGCGCGTCGACAGGCAACAACTCGAGGTCGACCTCGGCGCGCACTACAGCTGCCATGATCTCGAGTGCGCTGCTACCGCCAAAGGCGCGCCGACCCGTCACAGTCTCGAACAGACAAGCTCCAAAAGCCCAGATGTCCGACCGTTTGTCGACTGGCTGCCCCGCTGCCTGCTCGGGTGACATGTAGGCCGCCGTCCCCATGATCTCGCCACGCATCGTGGCGGCTGCCGTCATGGTGGGAGACTGCGAGATGTCCGGGGCAGCCACCGCGCTCGCCGGCTCCATGGCCTTCGCGAGTCCGAAGTCGAGGATCTTCACCCGACCGTCGGGATCCACTTTGATGTTCGCGGGTTTGAGGTCGCGGTGGATGATGCCCTTCTCGTGCGCGGCTTCAAGACCCTCGGCGATCTGGACGAAGAGCGGAATGGCGTCGTCGACGGGTATGGGTCCGCGCGCGATGCGGTCGGCCAGGTCGTCCCCTTCGACCAGTTCCATGGCCAGGAAGTGAGTGCTCGTCGCCTCGTCCGTCTCGAAGCCGAAGATCGTGGCGATGTTGGGGTGGCTGAGCGCAGCGAGTGACTTGGCTTCTCGTTCGAAACGAGCGAGTCGCTCCGGATCGTCCGCAAAGTCCGGCGGCAGCACCTTGGTCGCGACGTCGCGATCGAGTTTCGAGTCGCGGGCGCGGTACACCTCTCCCATGCCGCCAGCGCCGAGCGGCGCGGCGATCTCGTAGTGGCCAAGCGAGGTGCCAGCTGACAAGCTCACGATGGCGAGCAGTCTACCCGCGCATTCAGCCATCCCTCCGCCGCCCGTCCTCTAACTTCACCCTCGATCCGTCGTTCAGAGCGGAGCCCGACGGGCGGAGCGAAGAACCTCACTCCTTCCAATGACGGAGCTCTCACCTCCCCTCATCACGTCGCTCGCGAACGATGTAGCCTCCTGGACATCCAGACCACAGTCCAGGAGGCTCTGTCATCTCGGCAAGCATCAGCTCCGAAGCGAGCTCCGCTCTCTCCGAGCTCTACGGCATCAGCTGCCACTCGTGCGGAGCTCCGCGTGACCTCTCGGAGAATCCCTGCGAGAACTGTCACTCTCCAGCGCCCAACCACCGGCAGCGAGGCAAACTGCTGCAGCACCAGGACCGGACGCGTCGTCTCCTGCAGAAGATCCGAGCGCTCAAGGTCGCCGTCTTGATCGCCCGGCGGCAACAGCGCCTGGAGACGATCCAGAAGTGGGCCGGCCTGACCGTCATCGCGCTGACGCTCCTCGTTTCGATCTGGTCGGTTCTGGCTCTCGGCGCAAGGGAGGTCACGATCGAAACGGGTCAACTGATCGTCCCCGCCCTGGTCTTCGCGGCTGTCGTCGGCGGCGCTCGACAGCTGTCGTTGACGCTGTTCAGCCGGGCTGCGGCTCAGGCGAGAGACGACGTCGACGGGCAGCTGAGCTCACTGGAAACGACAGTCGACGCGGTGTGCGCCTCATGTAGCGGACACGTGAGTCTCCTGCCAGCCATCGACGAGAGCACCTTCGAATGCCCGTGGTGCTCGGCCGCGTTGGCGCCGAGCGGTGTCGCGCGCGACATGCAGGTCAAACACCTGCGAACCGTAGCCTCCACCGAGCACAGTCTGTTCAAGGCCGCCCGTCGCAAGGCGTCTTCGAGACGTCCGCGAGACCTCGACGAGATGAGAAAAGAGATCGAACGCACGCGAGAGCGGAGACGACGCCAAGAGGAGGAGGACCCGCTACCGCCAGGATTCGAGCGGGTCGGCGAGTGCCTCCTTGGCGAGCACCGCAAGATGCAGGTGTGGTGCACGTCGGACGTCGTCAGACGGACCACGATCCATCGACTGGAGATGGCGAGCAGGGGCCAGCGAGATCGCGCCTTCTTCGTATGGCACGGAGCCGAGTCGGTCATTAGGGCCGCCGCCGCGGCTTGGCACCTGCCTCTCCCCTCTCACTATCAAGCCACCCTGGGCCATGCGTGGCTGCTCTACGCCGAGCGCGAGGTGCCTCGCGATCAGCAGCTCCTGGTCGCCCCAACCGTTCACGCACTTCAGAAGGGGGATGCGCTGATCGTGGACAGCGCAGGGGTGTCGCTCTGGCGAACCAGCACAACGATGCCCAGGTATCTGCTCTCGGAATGTGACCGGCTCGCCGAGCTGATCTCTGAGCTTCGGAACGGGAGCCGCAAGTGAGCGTCGACCAGCAGGCCAACTCAGACGTCTCCCGCTTTTCACCACTGACCGACTTCTACGGAATCGGCTGTCGCGCCCTGCGGCGCTCCCCGGGACTTGTCGGAAGATCCGTGCTCGAGCTGCGGCGCTCAAGCTCCCGACAGCGAAGACCTCGTCGTCTGAGGATCCGCACAGCGGACCAACGGTTGCAGTGATGAGGGTCGCAGCGACGGTCGTGCGCTGGAAAGACCAAGCCACAAGGTCGGGGTTCCTCCTCCGTGCCGGTCGGTGCATCACGCTGCGAGCCGAGAGAGCGGCCGGCACTCCGTCGGAATGACATCGACCGGGGATGACTCTCCTCAGAGAGCTGCGGCGCAATCCGACAGCGGGTGACCTCGCGTCTGAGGGTCCGCACGGCGGACCAACGGTTGCAGTGATGAGGGTCGCAGCGACGGTCGTGCGCTGGAAAGACCAAGCCACACCGTCGGGGTTCCTCCTCCGTGCCGGATGACAGATCGCGCTGCGGTCTGACATCGCGCCCGGCACTTCGTCGGAATGACAGTGGCAAGAGGCTTGCTACTCCCCCAAAGGTGTCATTCCGACGGAGTGCCGGCCGCTCTCTCGGCTCGTAGCGTGATGCTCCGACCGGCACGGAGGAGGAACCTCGACCCTGCCGATTGGTCTCACCAGCGCATGACCGTCGTCGCGACCCTCCTCGCGGTCATCAACCGGCGGTGCTTTGCGAAATCGTCGCCAGCGAGCCTCGGACCCGCTGTCCCTGGCAGACTCAGGGCAGGCAGGACGATGCGCGACGGATACTCCTCGCTGTGGTGCACCACGTTGCGCAGCACCAAGACGCGTGCGGCCCAGCGAGTTTGACACTGGCGGGCGACTATCTTGCCGATCTCGACTAGCGAGTCGAAGGCGCGAGTCGTTTTGCCTTCGTCAGCCAGTCAGAGTCGATGTGAAGCTCGGTCGGCTGCACCACTCTCTCGATGGCGACGAAGCTCTGGCCGTCAGAAGAGATGTCCCACGATCGATAGTGCTTCGGATTGCCGAGGTCCGGCCCGCGAAAGAGTACTTCGGGGCGCTGCGGCAAGAAGCCGTTTCCCGCAGCTAGCTCCACTCTCATGATGTCTCGGCCGTTGCGGTAGTAGAGAGCCGTGCCATCGGGAGCCCACAGCGCGTCCCACCCCCCTCCGTCCGAGATCTTCCAGTCCTGATCGGGATCGGCGTAGTCCACGACGTAGACCTCGGCAACTCCGCCCTCACTCACGCTGTAGGCCACGTATCGACCATCGGGCGAGAATCGAGCCTCCGACTCGCCGTTCGCCGTCGAGATGAACGGCTCGGCCTGAAGCGACTCCAGATCCAGCGTGTAGACGTCGATGCTCTTGCCGGGAATCGCGCGCGTGAACAGAAGAGTCTTGCCGTCCGGCGAGATGGAGGTGGGCAGATCGAAGATGTCGGATGTGGTCAGCTGTTCGATCGCCGACGTTCCGCCCACGTTCCCGCGAAACAGACTCCAAGAGTCACCGGTCGTCATGTTGAAGACCAGGCTCCTACCGTCAGGTGGCCAGATCGGAACATCAGTTATGCCGTCAACGACCGTCCGGAGGTTTTCCAATGTCAGGTCCCAGATCTTGGCCGCGTGCTCCGACCCTCGCGCCACCGTCAACGCGACTTGATCGCCGTCGGGCGAAAGACGAGCAAAGTTCCAGCCCGCCTGGTTCTCACTCAGCGGCGTAACTCTTCCGTCGAGACCCAACCGGATCAACCGGGTTCTCGGCCGATCGACGACATAGCTGACGGCCCCGCTAGCGGCCACCGCAATCGGCGCCGCGCCCCAGAGATCGACGAAGGCGTCCTCCAGAACCCGGACTGCGGGACCGCTGGATTCGTCGCGCACAGGGTCGAACGTTGCCAGGAAAACCTCGTGCATGCGGACGAAGAGGAGGTGACCATTCGGCAGGTAGAGACCTTGATAGCCGCTTTCGACCACAACCCGAGACTCTCCGCTGGACTGCGACCACACCGAGATCCTGGAACGAGACGACGTCCCGAGGTTCTGTGTATAGAGGAGATCACCGTTGGGCAAGGCCTGAGGGTAGGTCGCGAACGCCGGCAGGTTCATCTCGACCGTTTCACCGGTCGTCGCCGAGATCCTCCAGATGCCCTGAAAGTCCGAGAAGTACAGGACATCGTCAGCGCCCCACGCGAGGCCAAACGAATGCCCGTGCTGGGTTCGACGAATCGGAGCGACGATCGTCGCGCTTCGATCGTCGAGGTTCATTCGCAGCACCGCAGACCTCGTTGCAAAGGCGATCGACCTGCCATCAGGCGAAAAGGCCACCTCCTCCGCGCCTTCAGTACCGGCAAGCGCTTCCACGTCGAACGAGTCGAGCTCACGAAGGTATGCCTGAGTCCCTTCAGCGTTTTCACCGACGTACACCAGGCTCCGACCGTCGGGAGACAGGCTGAGTGCCGGAGCCCCGTTGTCGACCTTGAGGGCCGCACTGGAAGGCAGGGTAACGCTGAGTTGGAAAGGGTGCGCCGGCGTCTCGCTATCGCTTCCCAAGCTCGCCGCCAACCATCCTGCCAAGGCACCCAGCACGGCCACCACGACGGCCGCACCGGCCAGGCTCGACGTTCGAACGGCCCCAGAAGGCGACTCCACAAAGGCCAGGTCAGGATCTTCCAGCTCCAGTCGCGCGTCCGCCAGGTCGTGCAAACGACGCCGCGGATCTTTGGCGAGACCCCGTCGCAGCAGCCGCAACACTCCGCTCGGACACTCCCGCGGAAGCAGATCCCAGGCGGGCTCGCGCTCGATGACGGCCGCAATCGTCTCGGCCGCACTGTCGCCCGCAAACGCCCGCCGACCAGACAGTGCTTCGAAGAAGCAGCACGCAAAAGCCCACACGTCGGTCCGTCGATCGACCGTTCCGCCTTTTGCCTGCTCTGGCGACATGTAGGCCGCCGTCCCCATGATCTCGCCATGTTGAGTAGCAGCTGCCGTCATGGTTGGCGACTGCGAGAGACTCGGGGTCGACGGTGTCCCCGGTGCCTCCAGTGCCTTGGCCAGTCCAAAGTCCAGGATCTTCACCCGACCATCGGGGCCGACCTTGATGTTGGCAGGCTTGAGATCGCGGTGGATGATGCCCTTCTCGTGCGCGGCTTCGAGGCCCTCAGCGATCTGGACAAAGAGCGGAATCGCGTCGTCCAAGGGCATCCGATCGCGCGCAATCCGATCCGCCAGGTCGTCGCCCTCGACCAACTCCATGACCAGGAAGTGTGTGCCCTTGGCCTCGTCGTGCTCAAAGCCGTGGACGGTTGCGATGTTCGGGTGGTTGAGGGCTGCCAGCGACTTCGCTTCGCGCTCGAACCGGGCCAGCCGCTCGGGATTGTCTGCGAGCTCGTCGGGCAGCAACTTGATCGCCACGTCGCGGTCGAGCTTCGTGTCACGAGCGCGGTACACCTCACCCATGCCGCCCGCGCCGAGCGCGGCGGCGATCTCGTAGTGACCGAGCAGGGTGCCTGGCGT
>JANQPS010001103.1 GCA_028285365.1 Thermoanaerobaculia bacterium
CAGCGCGTGATCCATGTGCTCGGCGAGGGTCGCCGCGAGTTTTGCGGCGGCTCTGACCTTCACAGTCCACTGAGCTGCATCGAGCGGGATCTGTTCGATCGTCCCGTACTTGGCGAGCACGGTGGCGGCTGACTTGGCGCCCCAGCCTTGCAGGCCCGGGAAGCCGTCCGCGGAGTCGCCGACCAGTGCGAGATAGTCGGGGATCGATTCGGGGGAGACGCCGAACTTGGCTCGCACGCCGTCCGCGTCGAGCGTGATCTCGCGTCGACGATCGCGCTGCACGATCCGCTGTTCCCTCACGCACTGGGCCAGGTCCTTGTCAGGAGTGCAGATCAGCACCTGCTCGACCCGTTCGTCTCGGTCGGCAAGCACGGCACCACTCGCGAGACCGTCGTCGGCCTCGTGCTCGACCATCCGCCAGACGTCCAGGCCCGTGGCCTCCAGCGCCTCTTCCAAGAGTGGGAACTGCGACAGGAGGTCCGGCTCGATCCCGGAGCCGTCCTTGTAGCCCGGCCACAGGTCGTTGCGGAACGACTCGATGACGTGGTCTGTGGCCACGGCGACATGGGTCGCCCCGTCTTCGAGGAGGTTGAGGAGTGAGAAGACCGCGCCGCGAACTGCGCCAACCTCTTGCCCTGAGGGTCCCAGACGGCTCGGCACTGCGAAGTAGTGGCGAAACAGCTCGTAGGTACCGTCTATGAGGTGAACGCGCATCGCTCCGAGCCTACTCGACGTCCGTTTTTGGGCCTGGCTCGCGTGGAGAGAGATGAAGGGGGAAGAACGATGATCAAGATGCTGCTTGGCGCGCTGCTTTGGATGACCGGAGTGGGTCTCGTCCTCTGGCTGGTGCGCACACTCGATCAGGCCATCGACAGCCGCTACGGCGTCGACGTCGAAGTCTTTTGAATCGAGAGGTCTTTTGAATCGAGAGGTCTTTTGAATCGAGAAGTCTTCTGAGTCGAGCAGGCTTCGCACAGGGGCGACGGCCGCCCTCGATGCCTTCAGGAAGGGGTCGACCAACGAGACGCCTCCGGGCGGCGCCTGGTGGATCGATGGACTCAGAGCTCCGAGGCTCGCTTGTTCTAGCCCTGGCGGGACGAGCGTTCAGCTGCCGTGGCGTCCTGGTCGATCCCATCGACGCGGCCTGATGTGTCCGAGGTGAGCACGACGCCATAGTCCGCGCGCGCCCGCTCATGGCTGAGCAGGCCGTTGCGCACCTCGTCGAGGACCCGCTGGGGGTCACGCTCGAGAGGATCGCCGTAGCCGCCCCCACCCGCCGACTTGCAGAGCAGAACGTCTCCGGTGGAAAGTGGCCCGTAGAAGGAGACCCGTTGCGTGAAGGTGTGCTCGTCGTCTTCACCTGGGCGCACCGTCACGCGGCTGATACCGGCACTCCCTCCGCCAAAGAGTCCACGCGGTGTTTCGATCGTGCGCTCGTTGGCGATCTGCAGTACCACGTTGTCTTCCAGGACCCGGTAGCGACGCACGACTCCCAGGCCGCCGCGGTACTTACCTTTGCCGTACTCCTCGGTGTGAAGGGCGTACTCCTCGATCTTCACGGGGAAGCGGTTTTCGCAGACCTCCGCCGGCATGTTGGGGACGTCTCCATCGCCGTGGAAGATCAGCGCGTCGGCACCGTCATCGAAAGGCAGGGCTCCGCCGCCGCCGTCGAGTGGATCGATACAGATGAACGGCTTGCCGTGACGGGGATCGGTGCGTGCCAGGAAGCCGCCGAAGAGCATGAACGAGTGAGCCGGGCAGCGCTCCGGGAGTGCGTTCGACAGCGCTTCGGACACCAGGTCGATGATCAGCAGAGCCGCATATCCGTAGGAGTCACAGGGTGCTGGCCAGGCCGGGTTGGTGATGGTGTCTTCCGGTGACGTCACGCTCAGGGCTCGAGTGTGTCCCTCGTTGGCGGGGTCGTGCGGAACGGTGGCCGACTTGAAGG
>JANQPS010001128.1 GCA_028285365.1 Thermoanaerobaculia bacterium
GGCGCCGATGCAAGTGCGGCTGCGGCGGCGTCGAGCTGACCCTGAGCGAGGTTTTGCTGAGCCGAAGACACGAGCTTCGCGACGTCGTCGCGATATCGCGCGGCATTTGCCTCCGCTGCGGCTCGATCGTCGAGCTGGCGTCGCCGTTTGGTGATCTCGGCCTCGAGGTCCGACTCTCCCGAAGCGAGCTTGGCGGCTAGCTCGAGTAGCTCCCGAGCTCGATTCAGACTCGCGGAGTCGACTCCTGAAGGGAGCGCGTCAATCACGCCCTGGACGTCTCGTTGCAGCTGCTCCCGGCGTCTGGTTTCGAGTCGATCGAGCTCTGGCGAGCCACCGAACTGGGAGCGGGTCTTCGCCAGCTGGGTCCGCGCCTTGGCATAGTCGTCGGCTCGGATCAGGCTCTCGGCGTAGGCCAGCTGCGCATTGAGCTCGACTTGGCGACGCTGTCTGCGACGCTCGGCTGCCTTGCGGTCGTCGATGTCTCGCTCGAGCTTCAGGGCCCCGGCGTTTTCCGGATCCTCCTCGAGGATTTCGGCCACCATGGCACGGGCACCGTCGAAGTCCAACGCCTCGAGTCGCTCGCGACCCGTCGACAGCCAGGCCTGGAGGCGCTCGGCGATCCGCAGCTCGACGGCCTCGTTGAGCAGCTGGGCGACCTCGTCGAGCTCTGCGATGTCGGTGCCGAAGTGATGGTAGGCAGTGCCCAGCTCGGTTTCTGCCTTCTCCAGCTCGCCGTGATCGATCATCCGAGTGATGCGTTCACGCGCGGCGTCGACGGCCTGGTCGAGCTCGTGGCGTTGCTCGGCGCTCGAGATCGCTGCAACCAGAGCACGAGCCGACTCGTCGTCGGGTAGCAGCTCGAGGGCTTTTGCAGCCTCGACCCGGGCCTGGCTGAAGGCGTTTTCGCTCATCAGCTTGTGCGCGGTCTCGAGGGCCGCGTCGGCCGCCTCCCGGCGCTCGCGCGTCTCCTCACGTTCGCGGACCCCGGCCATGTCGCGATCGAGCTGCTCACGGAGCGTGTCGAACTCTTCGAACTCAGGGAAGCGCTGGGCGTTGCTTTCGAGAGAGACGATCGCCTGACTGAAGTGCTCTTCGGTGATGAGCTGTTTGATCTCGGCGATGGCCTTTTTCGCGAGGGTCTGGCGTTCGGCTTCTCGACGCGCCACCTCGAGATCCATCAGGAGCTGCCGTGCGTCGGACCCGAAGGGATCGAGCTCGATCGCTCGCACCAGCTTCTGACGCGCGGTCGCCCACTCCTTGGCATCGAGATGACCGCGAGCCTGCTCGAGAAGCTCTTCGGCGGTGGCGTTCTGGTCGACGACGATTGCGGGCTTTTCTCCGGCCTCCGGAGGAAAGGTCTCGTTCAGACTCTGTTGAGTGGTGCCCGGCGAGGGACGCTTGCCGAGGTCAGGCTCGCGCCTGGCCTCGCGAATGAGCATGCTGGCCTCGTCGGCTGGCGCCGAAATGCCGATTTCCTGCGCGGCAGCGCGGAGCCGCTTGGTGAACTCTGCGGCGCTCGGCAGGCGCTCGTCTGGCTCCTTGGCGAGAGCGTCGAAGGCAATTTGCCGCAGGCTCTCCGGGATCTGTTGATCCGGATCGACGGAATCGAAAGGCTTGGGCTCCTCGAACAGGTGCGCTGCGATCCACGACCTGACATCGTTGCCCCAGATGGGATAGCTCGCAGTCAGCAGGCGGTAGAAGACGACACCGAAGGAGTAGATGTCCGCGCGGTGATCGACGGCCGTGGAACCGGCGCGGAAGCTCTCCGGTGCTCCATAGGGGAGCTTGCCCACGAACACGCCGGTGCGCGTGAGAGACGCGTCCTCTTTGAGAGGTTTTGCGATCCCCAGATCGATCAGCTTGACCAGCGGATGACCTTCGAAGTCGGTGCTCAGCATGATGTTGTCGCTGGCGATGTCGCGATGGACGAACCCTCGTCTGTGCAGATACTCCAAAGCGCGCAGGCTCTGCAGAGCGATGTCCATGGTCAGGTCGATCGAAGGCGGGCCCGTCTGCTGCAGGACCTCCTGCAGCGTCAGACCATCGATGAACTCCATGACGATGAAACCGTGACCATCGTCGTCCAGACTGAAGTCGTAGATCTGGGCGATGTGCGGATGGCGCAGCTTGATCGCGTTCTGGGCTTCGCGCACGAAGCGCAGTCTCGCCTCTTCCTGGCCGCGTATCTGCGAGCGGATCACCTTGATGATCCGGATCTCGTCCAGCAAGCGGTGGCGGACTTTGTATACCGCTCCCTGCCCGCCCTCGCTGAGCTTGAGCAGGATCTCGTACTTGCCGTCGAGTTGAGGTAAGGGCAGTGCCACAGATCGTGTCCGCGTGGCGGGGGAGGGAAAGAATTGAGGGTACTGAGTGCCTAGTAGGGTGTCAACTGGCGTTGAGGCCATGATTTTCCAGCGTTGTGACGTTATCGCGTCCGAGCTCTCGGGGCTGCTGTTACAGACGAGTTCAGGGACGCTGGCGTCTCACATTGCCGTCTCACATTGCCATCTCTCATTGTCGTCTCACGTCTACGGCCCGTAAGCGGCTCCATGACCCGATGTGTGCACCGTTGACGCTCGTCAGATTGAGGGAGTCATCCCGGCTGCTCACAATCGAACTCACAAGTGGAGCCTCATCTCATGGACTCGGATGCTCTGACGGACCGATTCGCTGGATCTACCGGATCCGACACTGAACTGACCTTCGACCTGTCGTCGCGTAGCGATGCGTGTGCTAGCGTGACCGGCTCGCTCGTCGCCGACGATCTGGCGTGATCGAGCCATGTCGAGTCTCTCCATGGGTAGCCACCGCTGGGGTCGGGAAGCGAGTGAAGAAAACGCGGATTTCTCAGTTTTTGCGGAGTGCATCGTGAGCACGAGGGCGCCTTGGGCTGTCTTCGTGACCGTGTCGAAACAGGGAAGTCCCCTGTTCGAGCAAGAGGTGCGACGTTCGCCGATCAGTATCGGAGCGTCGCCCGACTGCGACGTGGTGCTGGCTGATCGGTTCGTGAGCAACCTCCACGGTCAGCTACTGGTGACCCGTGGTCAGCTGCACTATCGCGACTGCAGCACGAACGGCAGCTACGTGAACGGCAAGAAGGTCATCGAGCTCAAACTCAACGAGGGCGATTCGATCGAGATCACCCCTTTTGAGATCTCGGCAGAGCTTCGCAGTCGCGAAGGTGAACGAACGACGGCCGTGAGGGCCGACACTCAGGGAATCGTTCGTGACCTCGAACGCTCGCGAACCGAGCCGGAGACCTTGGAGTCGACGCCACCCGAGACCGTGCCCGATCTGGGACAAGCCAAAAATGAGAGTGAGCAGGCGGTCGAAAAGACGAGCGAGAAGAAGGGTGAGAAGAAGAGTCAGGGAGAGCGCCGGCGAAGCGCTGATCCCGAACCTATTGATCTAATGTCCACCGGGCGTGAGGACCAGGACACGGCACCGGTCGGCGGCGCGGTTTCGGGGCCGCTCCATGTTTCGCTCAGCGAAAACATCGAGACCGGCGGCGATACCACCAACCAGGTGGATCCGACGAGTCTCGGCCATGTGCGCTTGACGCTCGAGTCGCTCGACGGTCACGGCACCATTGCGATGCCTCAGCGAAGCGTCAGTGTGGGGCGTTCACGAGAAGCCGACGTTCAGATCGATCATCCGATGTTGTCGAGATTGCACTCGGAGATTCGGTACATCCCTGGGGTGGCCTACGTTGCCTGTGATCTCGGGTCGACCAACGGAACCTACGTGAACTCCAAGCGCGTCGACGAGCAGCGGCTCCAGGACGGCGACAAGCTCAGTTTTGGGCGTCTGACGTATACGGTGCGCCTCGACGCGCCCGAGGTCGGAGGTGATCAGGGTGGTGATCGAACCGGAGAGGAGACTTCGGTCTTGCCCAATCGCAACACCTCGGGCTGAGAGTTTCCCTCGGTGACGCGATAGGCGGTCGCGCCAACGACGCCTGCGACCTTGCTCGTGTCCCCGGAGGGCCACTCGACGATCAGCTGGGCTGGTTCTCGTATCGCGCCGAGCCCAAAGATGATTTCGGGTGCGCTCTGTGACAGGTAGCTCGAGGTGCTGAGCATCTCGGTGCTCAGCTTCGTCTCACCCAGTTCGAGAGTGAGCTTGGCGCCGAATCCCGAAGAGTTGCTCCTGGTGCCGGCGAGGCGCACCACGAGTGCCGAGCCAGGGTGGTTCGTGGTGTTGATCAACACTCGTGCCGGGCCGTCGTTCTGGGTGATGACCACGTCGAGATCGCCGTCTCGATCCAGATCGCCGGTGGCGAGGCCACGTCCCACGAGATCCTCGAGCTGGCCGAGATCGTCGTCGGCCGGCGCAAATCGCCCCTTCCCGTCGCCGAGGAACAACTGAACCGGCTGGCGGTGCCTGCGGTTCGGATCGAACTCGGCGATGTTGTCGATGATGTGACCGTTCGTGATGATCAGATCGCTGTCGCCGTCGAGATCGAAGTCGGCGAAGGCCGTGCCGAATCCCACCCAGGGAAGTGAGCTCGCGGCGAGCCCGGCCAGCGACGTGCGGTCCTCCCACAGGCCGGTTGGAGAGCGCCGATAGAGCGTGTTCGTCTCCTGATCGAGATGCGTGAGGAAGAGGTCGCTCAGACCGTCCGAGTCGACGTCGGCGTAGGCGATTCCCATACTCGCCTCGGGCCGCCCGCGACCGTTGTAGCCGACTCCGGCGAGCAGGCCCTGCTCACTGAAGCGCCCTGGCTCGGTCTGCAAGAACAGGTAGTTCATGGCGCCGTCGTTGGCGACGAACACGTCGATGTATCCGTCGGCGTCGAAATCGGACGTCAGGACCCCGAGACTCTTGCTGTCGCTGCCCGCGCTTCTGTCGCTCGATCCGATTCCCGAAGGGGTCGTTCGCTCGGTGAAGCTCCCACTGCCGTCGTTGACGTAGAAGACGTTGCGGAGCGGGCCGTACACGTCGGGATGGCAGTACGACCGTAGCTTGCGCTCGGCATTGCCGCAGTAGCGGTGATTGTCGAAGTCGAAGTCGATGTAAGAGGCCACGAAGAGATCGAGGTCGCCGTCGCCGTCGGCGTCGAAGAAACTGGCTCCCGTGCTCCACAACTCGGAACCGAGGCCCGACTGCGCGGTCGCATCTTCGAAGCGTCCCTCGCCAAGGTTGCGAAGCAAAGTGTCTCGCCCGAAGTTGGTGACGTAGAGATCGAGATCGCCGTCGGAGTCGATGTCACCGAAGCTCACTCCCATCCCGTAACCGGGGTCTCCCGCTCCGGACTGTTTGGTCCGGTCCTCGAACCGACCGTCTGGCCGCTGGAGGAACAGTCGGTTGGTGGCGCTGTCGTCTCCTGGTCGTGGAGCGATGGAGTTCTTGCCGAACGGGGCGCCCTGCACGAAGTAGAGATCCAGTCGGTCATCGCCGTTGGCGTCGAACACGGCCAGCCCGGAACCCATGTTCTCGACCATCCACTTCTCACCAGTGCCGAAGTGGCGGTGTCGAAAGTCGATCCCCAGCTCTTCGGCGCGCTCCACGAACAGCGGCTCCTGCCCCAGGATCCCGCTGCACCCGAGCATCAGGAGGGCGCCGGCGATCAGCTTGCGGCAGGGCCGGGGGTGATGCCTCGAGACGGCTGGCAGCCGCAGCGCACACACGCGAACGTCAGGCTCCTCCCTCGGCGCGTTTTGCGGCTTCGAGCTGTCGGGCACTCTCCGCGTCGCGACCGAGATCGGCAAGCGCCTTGGCGTACGCACGGTGGAGATCGGGGCTGCTGATACCGAGCTCGACCGCTCGCTGGAAGTGCTCGACCGCTGCGCCGACATCCTCCGACTCCAGCTCGATACCTCCGAGCAATGCATGAGCCTCGCCGAGATCGGGACGAATTGCCAAGGCAGACCGAAGGGCCGTCGCCGAGCCTTCGGGATCGCCGGTCAGTCGGAGGAACAGTCCCTCCAGGTAGCGAAAAGACGCGTCTCCAGGGGCCAGGGTCACCGCTCGCCGGATACTCTCGACCGCCCTGTCGGAGCGCTGTAGCGAGAACAGCACCTTGGCCTCGAGCGCGCGGGCGTCGGCCGAATCGCGGTGCTCACTGATCAGCGCCTCGATTCGCATGAGCGCCTCGCTCAGCTGGTTGCTCTCGGCGAGCTGCTGGATCTCGTTGAGCCTCACTCCCAGGGTTCGCTCGTCTGACGTCTGGGTGGCGGTCTCTTCGCGGAGCTCGGTGAAGCGCTCGATGGCAGCCGCGGCGGCCTGCTCGTTGCCGAGTTGGCGCTGGGTCAGGGCCAGTTTGTAGAAGATGTCGGCGGTTGGCTGGCGCTGTGAAGCCCTGACGAGATACTCGAGGGCTTCAGCGGGTCGCTCGGCTGCGAGGAGCAGGTCCGCCAGCTCCAGCTCGACCCGATCAGCGCCGCTGATGCCCAGCTCGAGTGCGCGCTCGAGTCGTTCGATGGCCTGGCTGATCGACGACTCGGAGAGATCGCCACTGTCGACCATGGCCATGGCCACCGCGAAGTGGAGCTGCGGGTTCTCGGGGGCGATCGCCAGACCGGCTCGGGCCGAGGTCAATGCCGCCTGGGGTGAACCGATCTCCAGTGCGAGCAAGGCGTGCTGCTCGTAGAGAGTCGCGTTCTCGAGTCCCCTCTCGAGCGCTTGGGTGGCCACTTCGTAGGCTTCGGCGCCGCGGCCCAGATCTCGGAGTAGGAGTGTGCCCAGCAGATAAGCATCGACACTTCTCGGCTCGGCTTCGCGGGCTCTCACCGTGGCTTCGTACGCGGCGGCCAGCGAACCGAGGCGCGCGAGGAGTCGGGCGCCTTGGAGCGGAGCGGCCAGATTGCCGAGCTCTTCGGCCCGCCGTGCGTGTGTCAGGGCTGAGGTCGGTTGTCCTTGACGCTCGAGAGTGCGGCTCAGCATCAGGTGTGCTCGAGCGTCGTCGGGGTTTTGGGCCAGGTGCTCGGAGAGCAGACTCGTGGCCTCGACGAGATCGCCACTGCGCAGCGCCTCGAGCGCACTCTCGAACGTCGAAGGAGTGGACGCGCTTGCCGGCTGAGCTACGGGCGTGCGTCGTTCGGCCGACGACGAGGTCGCCCCGCCGAGGGTGATGCTCGCAAGGAAGACGAGAATCGCCAACGCACCGGAGGTGGCTCGAGGACAGACGTCGACGACGCGCGGGAAGGATCGGCTTGGTCGCGTGGCGAGAGGGTGGACTCTAGTCTTCATGAGTCTTCATGGTGGTGGTACGGCGTGGCCGACCGAGGCTGCAACTGAGATGGTAACCAAGCCCCGAGAACGGTGCGGAAGCTGAAGGACTTCAGGTTACGGGAGTGACTCCCGCCGCAGATCGTCTCTCGGACGCCTCTTCAGTTTCGGCTGAGGAGCTTCGGGCTCTGGCGAGGTCGTCAGGGGTGCCGATGTCGAGGGTGGTGCCGGTGAGAAACGGGATTCCACGGATGGTGAGTCCGGCTCGAGCTGCTGATTTCAGGACATCACCGACGTAGAGCTCACGCCCAAGGCCGTGATCGTGCTCTGAAGCCCGCTCGACGAAGTCGGCGAGGAAGCGCGTGAAACTCGGCCGCCAAACTGCCAGCGACCAGGTCATTTCGAGACTGCAGTCAGGGTCCTTGATCACGATGTCGCGAATGTTCCCGCCAGTGTCGATCTCGACCATGTCCGACTTGGCTGGCTTGTCCCAGGGAAAGAGAGCCAGCACGGCATCAGCCGATCGGGTGTCGAGCTCGCGGGTGATAGTCGCCAAGGCCGTACTGGGCTCGACCAGGATGTCGGGGAACGCCAGGGCAATCCGTTCGTTCCGGAGAGAGCGGAGCGCCAGGTCGAGAGTGTGAACCGCACTCGGGGTCTTCTCGACGACGGTATAGGTGATCGCGAGGTCCAGTTCGGTACCCGTGCGCAGTCGCGCCGGGATGTCCCACTTGCCGTCTCGAATGACCACGTGGGCGCGGTCGAGCCCCGAGTCGGCCATGGCGCTGAGTGCGTGTTCGATCACGGGGAGCGGACCGCGGCCGCAGGCTGGCTCCACCTCGATGAGCTCCTTGCTCTGCTCGAGAGCGCCCAGCCTGGTGCCGAAGCCGGCTGCCGGGAGTAGCCCGACCGGGCGCCGGGTCATCAGGAGTCCTTCCGAGTCGCCGGCCCGAGTGAGACGGGAACTCCGTCAGCGGTCGCGATCACCTCGACCGTGTCGGACTGCAGGCTCTCGAGGAGAGCGATGAGCTCATCGTCGCTGCGCTTGGGATGGTGGTGGACGGGTGCCAGGCGAGCGACCTCTGCCTGTTCGGCAATCCGGAGGACGTCGTCTGCCGCTGCGTGCCCGAGGACGAGCTTGGGGTTCTCGGTTGCCTCCTCCCGACTCACCCAGAGCTCGTGCAGCAGCAGGTCGACGCCACGGACGAAGTCGATCGTCGCTTCGTCGGCACGCGTGTCGGTGATGTAGGCAAACGAGTCCCCGAAGCGGAGTCCTACTGAACCGCCTGGATGCTTCTGCCTGCGCACGTCGATCTCGAGTCCGCAGATCGAGAGTGGACCGTTGTCATAGCGGAGCAACTCGATCGGGCTCGGGTACTGCTCCAGGGGCAGCGGGAACAGAGGGGGGCCGATGAGACGGTGGAGTGCCTCTGCTGGCTCGGCGTCGACCAGGGGCGGACCGGGTGCGTGAATCCGGACGTCGCGTCCCCAGACGCCGCTCAGATAGCTGAGGCCGACGGTGTGATCGAGATGGTAGTGAGAGAGGATGATGTCGAGCGACGCGACGGACGCCAGCTGCTCTGCGACTGCGGGCTCGGACAGACGGGAGAGACCCGTTCCAGCGTCGATCAACAAGGGCGGTGCGGCGTCGTCACCGACGAGCAGGAAGCTCATGGTCTGCCTGGAGTACGACGGATGAAAACCGTTCGTGCCGAGGGGGATCAGAGTGCTGTGCATGTTGGCTGGGCCTGGCTGCCTGTTGGACTGCGACGTGTCGCGACTCAGTTCGTTGGTGCTTCGTCGGGCGTAGTCGAGGAAGGTCCGATCTCGCTTTCGCTCGAGACGACGATCGGGATCGTCGTGACGTTTCCCTGGCGCTTCTGAGAGAACCAGGCGACGTACTCGTGGAGCGCGTCGAGCTGGAGCTGGTAGCGCCCGGGGAGCGTCGGAGCCAAGATCTGGACGGCAACCTCGCGCGACTCGCCCGGTGCGAGAGGACCGTGCAGCTCACTGCGCAGGCCGTCGAACTCGATCATCTCCCCCGACTCGCTGAGCCAGTGGTAGGAGACCTTGACTCTCGCTGCTCCCTGCTGGGTCCAGGCCACCTCTGAGGCGTTGGTGATTGCGACCGAGCCCGTGAGCGTGCGACCGGCTTGGATTTGATTCGGAATCTGCACGTTGCCCCACCGGATGCGATAGCGATCCGTGTCGATCTGATCGGTGGGTCCGAGCAGATGGAGCTCTGCACCCGCGAAGAACGACTCCTCCACCTCGTCCTCCCAGTTGAAGGCCGGGCAGGGGTTGGGAGGAAAAATCCGTGTCCAGTGCTCGATGTGACCCCGCTCGCTCTCGAGGGAGATCTCGTAGACCCAGAACGGGCCATCGCTGACCAGCCACTTGCGGGCGGCGCGGCGCGGGTCGAGTGACACCGTCGTCGACTGACCGCGCTCGAGATCGAAACGCTGGTGGCTCTTGCCGAAGCGAAGGTCGAACGCCCCGTTGGCCTGCGCCTGGACCCGGAACGTGGTGTTCCCGAGAGGTGCGGGTGAGACGACCAGGATGTCGACTCGCGCGGCACCCGCGGTCCACTGACCGTCGCCGCGCGGCAGAATCAGATCTTCACGGGCGATCAGGCGCAGGTCGCCAAGGGCGACACGATGGTAGCCGGGCAGGTTGCGGAGAGTCAGTTCTAGGGGCAGGTGTTTGAGCGGGCTGTTGCGAGTGTGAGCTTGCAGCGTCGGCTCCGGCACCGTGACTCCGAAGGGACTCAGGAGGAGCGGCCCGATGAAGAGACCTCCCAGGAGGTAACCCACGCCGATGGCCCAAGGCACTTCGATCTTGCGCACGAGGAACACGAATGCAGGGATCGCTATGACGTAGTAGCGGTTGCCGACGAACCCCCCGCCGCCTTGCCAGTTCCACGAAATGTAGACGAGGAAGTAGAGAGCGATGACCGCAGCCGCGACGAGAACGAGCCACTGCTGAACTGTCTTGTCGCTCGAGATGAGGAAAAACCCGATCGCGAGCAGCGTGAACGGAACGTAGACCAGCAAACCCGTATGACGACCCCACAGAAAGTAGGCCAGGTTCTCCAGGAACTGACCCGGAGGCACGTCCGGAATCCTCACCAGCCAGCTGAACGAGTTGGAGCGCGGTGGAGGAGGAGCGACCGCGGTTTCGTCAGAGCCGTTGGCTGAGTTTGCGTC
>JANQPS010001148.1 GCA_028285365.1 Thermoanaerobaculia bacterium
AGGCTCGGGTAGTGGGTCGTTCGCGCTAGCCGTCGCCGTGCGCGTCTTTGACTCGGGCAGTCGCCTGCCGAGAAGCCGCCGACAGCATCGACCTCACGCCGTCGCGCGTCCAAAAAGCGCGCGCGAGGGTCATGCCGCCCACGAGCGTGGCGATGACTCCGAGGGCCATCTCGCGTCGCTCTTCGAGCGGCAGACCGCTGCTCTCGAGCCGTTCGGCGATCTCGTCGCTCCAGCGCATGATGCCTTCCTCGAAGCGGCGACGCATCTTCTGGGAGGAGCGTGAGATCTCCTGCGAGAGCGCGGGGATGGGGCAGCCTTCGTTGGCCTTGTCCCGATGTGGCTCCGAGAGGTAGAAGCCTGCAATGGCACCCACGAAGTCGGCGCCGTCGAGCTCCGCAAATTCACCCCCCTGGCGCAGCGGCGACGTCTCGAGCGCGTACTGCATGACCTGGCCAAACAGGTCCTCTTTGTTCTCGAAGTGCCCGTAGAAGCCGCCTGCGGTGAGGCCGGCTTCTGCCATGACGCTGTCTACGCCGGTGGCCTTGTAACCCTTGGCGCGGAATAGCTTCGACGCTGCGTCGACGATTCGCTGATGCGTCTGAGCCTTGTGTTCTTTCGAATATCTCATCGGGCATTCCTCTCGATGGCCAGTCGGACACCTTTGGATTACGACCGTAATTCAAAAAGGGTTGCAACAAATCTGCGGTGAACTGGCGGGAACGCGGCACTCGTTGGGATCGAGTGGCGACTGGCGTCAATGGCGAGGCGGGCGAGGCGAGGGCCTGGCCCTTGTGACCCCGGGCGTCGGCGCGCTACTGTGAGTCCATGGACGCGCTACCCAGCCAAGGCCCGCTGCCTCGTCCCGAAAGTCTCGACCAGGCACGTCAGGTGCTTGGTGACGAAGCGTTTCCGGCTCCCGACGTCGATTCCGTGCGCTTCGAGGCGAACGAGTTCACCTCGATCTGCCCACGCACCGGCCAGCCCGACTACGGATCCGTGATCATCGAGTACGGTCCGGGAGAGCGCTGTCTCGAGTCCAAGGCCCTCAAGTTCTACCTCTGGGCCTACCGCGACGAAGGTGCGTTCTGCGAAAGCCTCTCGGCCCAGATCGCGGACGACGTCGTCGCCGCGATCGCCCCGCGCTGGGTCAAGGTCGAGGTCCGCCAGAACGTCCGCGGAGGCATCGGCCTGGTGGCGGTGGCCTGTAGAGGGGCAACTCGCTCTGCGGCGAGCTAGCGGGCGTGTTGGGCGTCGGACTCGCGAGTTGCTCTGAGCTTCGAGCTGATCAGTCTTGATCGTTTGGGCGACGTGTTGCTCGAAGCTCTTGCACGTCCTCCGGACGTCGGCAACTCGCTCTGTGACGAGCTAGCTACTCCCACTCTCCTCGTCGTTCAGAGGCCGGCAACTCCACCCGGAGTTGCCTAGGCCGAAGAACCTCGATGGTGCGGCGCGCTAGCACCTCTCCGAGCGTCCCCGTCATTCTGAACCCGGCAACTCGAAGAGTGGCCGGAGTGAAGAATCTCTCGAGAGCGACACCAGGAGAGGATCGTCTCCGACCCCCCAGAGTCCCAGCCGCCCTACTGACACGTCTCCATCATCACCTCACCCTCGATGATGACCCCGCACACCTTGGTCAGGTACTCGAAGGGGTCGCCGTCGAACAGCACGAGGTCGCCGTCTTTGCCCACTTCGAGGCTACCGACCCGGTCATCGATGCCCAACAGCTTGGCCGAGTCGATGGTGATGGCGGCGAGCGCCTCAGACTGTTCGAGACCGTACGCAGCGTAGTGGGCGGTCTCGAACACCAGCACCCTGGTCTTGGGCACGTAGGCCTCGTGGCCTGTCTGGACGGCAAACGGGATGCCGGCATCGCGCAAGATCATGGCGATCTCGAACGTCTTGTTGGGTAGCCGCGCTCTGGCGGGATGCAAGAAGACGGGGACTCCCGCCTCCTTGATCTCGTCGAGCATCAGATACGCCTCGGCACCGCCGTCGATCACCATCTCGAAGCCGAACTCTCGCTGCAGGCGGAGCGCGGCGGCGATGTCGGTCGCACTGTTGGCACGGATCATCATCGTGATCTCACCAGCCAGCGCGTCGGCGAGCACGTCTTGGCTGAGGTTGCGCGGAGGTGCGGGAGACGCCTTCTTGTCCTCTTCACCTTCGCCAGCTGCTCCGTCATCGCCCTGGTCGTCACCACTACCCTCGCTCGCCGCCTTCTTCTCGGCATACTCACGCGCCTCGAACAGCGCGCCTCGGAGCATGGCCATTCCCTTGGGACGGGTGCCCGGCGTCTGGAACTGCGAGCTCAGACCGCTCAGGCTGACCGCGAGCATCTTGATCGGTTCGACAATGGCGTCTTCGACGGTGTCCCCGCGGGTCTTGGCGACGAACGTCTGTCCGCTGATCAAGGCCCCCGGACCGTGACCGGTGTGCAGCGTCGTGACCCCGAACCCGCGCGCGTACTCGATGAGCTCTTCTCGTGGGTTGTAGGCGTCGATCGCCCGCAGCTCCGGCTGGATGGGGTTCGAGGTCTCGAGCTGATCCTGGTCACGCACCGGACCGACGTTGCTGTTGTAAGCGCCCGATAGCCCCAGCGTCGAGCGCACGTCGACGAAGCCGGGAGTCAGCACCTCGGTCTCGAACGTTCGCAGCTCAGCCGGAATGTCGACGCGACTCGCGGGACCGACAGCCGTGATCTTGCCGTCCACGACGACGACCACGCCGTCGGTCACGGCTTCACCAGCCATGGTGTGCATGGTCTTGGCCTTGACGACGACCTGGGCGCCAACCGCCGTCGTGCCGAGTGCGACTGCGGTCATGATGGCGAGACCAGCGATCGAGCTGGATCGTTTCGCAAGCGCCACGCGAGTCGAGCCAGTCATCGGGTCACCTCGTTGATGTGGATGAGTGCGTGGTCTTCGTGAATCTCGCCGGTACGGTAGACCTGGTAGCCGCCGACTGCGTACTTGTAGTCCTCGGGGTCTGATCGGTCCCAAACAAAGTCACCCTCCACCCAGGTCTCGAGAACCTTGGTGTAGTTGCTCAGCGGATCTCCCGACAGAACGATGAGATCAGCGTCTTTGCCGACCTCGAGCGAGCCCACTCGATCTTCGAGTCCGAGCTGCTGCGCAGGCACGATCGTCAGCCCTT
>JANQPS010001157.1 GCA_028285365.1 Thermoanaerobaculia bacterium
TTGGGTTTCTATACTGGCGGGCCGACGAATCGGAAGGGGACGACATGCAGCCAGAACTGGAGACGCGCGGCACCCAGACGGAACACGGCTGGCGGGATCACGACGGCTTTGTCGGGCCGGTTCAGCCGGGCCACGGACCGAGGAGTGATCCTCGCGGCGACTTCCCGACCGGACCCGAGGTCGGCCAGAACATGCCCGACGTGCGCTGCCTTGCAGCGGACGGCACTCGATTCGACCTGCATGAACATCGCGCTGGCAGGCCAGCGGTATTCGTCTTCTTCCGCTCGGCGGTGTGGTGACCACCCTGTCGTTCGCAGCTGGTCGAGCTGCAGAGAGGCATGCGGGCCTTCGATGAGGCCGGAGTTGTCGTGTACGCCTTGAGCTACGACGAGGGTGATGCGCTCCAGGACTTCGGCAACGCACACGGCATCAGCTATGCGCTGCTCAGCGATCCGGAGTCTGAGGTCATCCGGTCGTTTGGCATCCTCAACACCCTGATCGACTCCAACGATCATCCTTGGTTCGGTATCCCCTACCCCGGCGCGTACGTCGTGAGCGCGGATGGTGTCATCACCCACAAGTTCTTCGACAACAACCTGGCCCTGCGTGCTGGACCTGAGCAGCTGCTCCGCGCAGCGCTCGGCGAAACCTTGGCGGAGTCTGTTGCGGACGAGGGCGTAGCGGAAGCTGTAGGTGTGTCCGTGGAGCTCGACGGCGAGCACCTCGCGCTGACGGTACTGAAGGATCTCGTCGTGAGGTTCAGCGTGCCGAAAGGTCGTCACGTCTACGCGCATCCTGCGCCGTACGGTACGGTGGCCGCCCTGGTGACGCTCGACGACAACGAGCGCCTCGTCCACCGAGACATCGTTCGGCCGGCCAGTGAGCCGCACACGCTGGCTGGCACAGAGGAGTCTTTCCGGGTGCATCACGGCCAGTTCGAACTGCGCCTGCCGCTTGCGATCAACCGTGCTGCTAGGGGCGATGAAGACATCACGGTCTCCGGCGAGGTCCGGTGGCAGTCGTGTGACGACGAGGTCTGCGACATCCCCACGAGCCAGCGCTTCGAGCTCATCGTGCCCATCTCGGAGACGCCGCCCGTTGCCTTGAGGAGCAAGCGAGGCGCGGCCCTCGAGCCCAACGCCCGGGCACACTTCCAGAAGATGAGCGAACGGCGGAGGCACTCCGGCTGAGCGCCTGCCGACGACTGTTGGAGCTCGGACGTGGTCTCCGCGCCCTCAGTCCAGGTGCGTCTCCAGTGCGGCCAGCACGTACTCGGGGCCGGAGCGGCGCTGGTAGTTCTCCGAATGGTCGACCCAGAGAACTTTGCCGCTGCCGTCGATGATCAGCGTGGTTGGGACCGGTAGCGCTTCGGCGCCCGAGGGAGGCCCGGAATGTGGCCCCAGATTACGCAAGCCAAAGGCGTCCGTGACGGCGAGATCCCGATCCGACAGCATGTGGCCCTGAAGGCCGTGATGCTTGCGTCCGTTCAGGATTTCCTCGGGGAGATCGGTACTTACGGTGACCACCTGGATGTCCCGCTGATCGAGCTCGGACCTGAGCTCTTCCCATCGCCGTAACTCGGCGACACAGTACGGTCACCAGTGAGCCCGGAAGAACTTCATGAGAACGGGTTTGCCTTCGAGGGTCTTGGAGTCGAAGAGCTCGCCCTGATCGTCGAGAGCCGTGAACCGAGGCATGGTGTCGCCGACCTGAATACCGTTCGGTGCGACCTCCTGGCGGCTGATCGAGACGGTGAACAGGAAGAAGCTGGCAACGCCGACTGCCAGAACCGCGGCCACGCCGCCGAACCAGCGCGTCCGTGCCACGAAGGCGCCGACGCCCAGCCCGGCTGCGACGAGAAACAGCAGGATGAAGACGAGTCGGTTCTCTGGGAGCGCGACTTGGCCCACCTGACGAAACCACACTGCAATGGTGGCGGCTGCCACCACCAGGGCTAGAAGTCCCAGTCGAGTTCCGACCTTCTTCGACTTGTGTTCTTTTGCCATGTTCGTGTCCCATGCCTCCGCTTGACTGCTGTCAGTCTAGACGATCGGCGCGGACGTGGAGAAGACGTCGAGAAGACGTCGAGAAGACGTCGAGAAGAGGTGGAGAAGAGGTGGAGAAGAGGCTCGCACTGGCCGTCACCCGAGTGCCGAGTCAGGGCTTGCGCTTTCGGCTCTCCTCGAGCTGCTCTGGCGTCGTGATGACGTCGCCCAGAGAGCCGGACCATTCGGTGGTCTCGTCGACTAGTGCGTAGAAGACCGAAGCATTCACCATCTCGTCGTCCGCTCGCTCGCCGAAGCGCACGTCGCGAGGCGGGTCGTGGAGCTGGAGAGGATTGTCGGCGGAGTTGTCGTGGTGAGCGACCATGTGGACCCGAGTTCCTTTGGGAAGGAACACGCGCCTCTCATACTCGTAGACGGTCTGCCAGTAGGGGTCGAAGTTCGGGACGTCGAGGAGTGTTTCCACCTTGCCGTCGGGGTAGTGCGCGGTGACGATCATGTCTTTGCCCAGATTGTGCATGTGGGGCATCACCGCCAACACCTCGAGATCACCGGGCGCGATCCAGTCGGCGACGCTTTGGACGTACGGGTCACCAGCCGGCAGGAAGAGCTTTGCCGGAGCTAGCGTTGGGCCTTCGATCTCGAGCTTGCGCTTCGGCGGTTCGTCCTTGAGGTAGAGAGCGATCCGTGGGCGATGCACCTGAGTCTCTTCCGACTGGTTGTAGTAGTGGTACTGGAGCAAGAAGTCCGTGCCCGCCGCGATCCGCTGACCGATGCCTTCTCCGTAGAACAGCGGCTGAGCCCCGGGAGCCCATCCCCCGATCCCGTCACCGCCACCCAAGAAGATCCTCATCATCTTGTCGGTACCCGCTCCGCCGTCGACAGATCCGAGAAAGCCCGGTAGAGGGTCCTCCTGCTCGAACTTCCGAGCCAGTCCCGATGGATCGACGAACAGGAACATGTGGTGCACCACGTTGCTCCTCTGGTCCCAGTCGATTCCTTCGATCCAGAGGTCGTGGTCGAACTCGTTGTGAATGACGAAGGCCCGCTGCTGGTCGGCGCCGGGCGGCACTTCCCAGGTCTCGTCGTGCGCAAGCACCAGGTCGGGCTCGGGGAGACCGGCTCTTGCCAACGCCTCGTAGTCGGGTGGCTCCGGCAAGAGGGTCGAGTCGCCCTCGGGTGCTCCTGCGTCCACCCACGAGACGATCACATGAATCTCCTCGTCTGAGAGTGAGATGTCGTTCCTGAAGGCGTGGTCGCCGCCGCGAGCGCCGAAAGGCGGCATGCCTCGCGATGCGACCTCCCGCTTGATCGACCTGGCCCAGGGTCTCGTCGACTTGTACTCGAGGAGCGACATCGGGGCGATGCCGTTCGGGCGATGGCACGATCCGCACTTGGCATGAAAGAGGGGGCCGACATCGCTTGCAAAATTCGGCTCCGCCGAGTCCTCCGTAGCGGGAACCGGACCCGTCGAGACCGCAGCGAGGGCGAGTACCAGAAGCACGACCAGGGTGACGGCCTCGCCTCGTTTTGATCGACCAGAAGGGCGATCGACTGCGGCGAACGCCTTGCTCACAGACCGGCATCGAAAGTCACGCGGATTCATGTCGTCTCCTTGGTCGCTGCGTCCAAAGTGGCTGTGGTTGCGGCCGCGCCTCCGAGAAAGAGGTCGAGGGTGTGGCTGAGGGATCGGCGAAGAGAGTGTGGCCGCGGTCTGTCCAGAGCCCAGTTGGCGCATGCCAAGACCAGCATGCCGTCGAGCTGCTGCCCGAGGCGCCAAGAGGCGATCTCCTCTTTCAGCTCGCCATTCGACTGTGCCTGACGGATCCAGGTGTCTATGGCCTGCTCCGAGCGCTCTTCGGTCGAGCGCAGAGCTTTGTGATCGTGCGGACTCCAGGTGTTGGTCGTCGCGATGACCCGCCAGAGAGACTTGTCCTTCTCGAGGACGTCTGCCTTCTTCCTCAACAGTCGTCTCGCGACGGTTCTGAAGCTAGAACCGCTCGCTTGACCCGCAATCACCTCGTCCGTGGTCTGGTCCCAGACAGCCTGGACCCAGCAAGCGAGAACCTCGTCTTTCGAGCGGAAGTAGTTGTAGAAGGTCGCGGTACTGATCTCGAGCCGGCGGGCAATCTCTTCGACCGTGGTGCCGTCGTAGCCGGTCGTGCGCACCATCTCGACGGTGACGTCGACGATGTCGTTGTGCTGGCGTTGCTTTTTGCGCCACCGGAGCCCCAGCTCCTGTGGCTCAGTGGACCGCTTGGTAGAGAGCTCTCGCATAGTGCAACACGTTATGAAGATTATTAGACAGTGTCAAACTTTTTTCACCGTCTATAGAGAGAGATGCTCACGCAGCGAGTGGCCCAGGAGTGGGAGGACTCGCGGCGAACAACCGGTTGGAACCGCAACGTTGCTGCCAGCCCTCCGGCTCTACGGCACCGGGGACCACCTGCGCCTTTGGATGAGTTCACTCGTTTGTCGATCGCATGAAGTCGCTCGAAAACACCTTCGAGCACCACATCTTCGAGAAGACGGCCACTTCTTTCGCAATCCCACTTCTCTCGAGCGCGTCATCGAGGTGACCGACGACTTCCTTCGGCGCCACGGCTTCGTCTAGCGGCGAGAGCGTCCTCGGCTTCACCTGGCTAACCGAATTGGCTAACCGAATTGGCTACCGAGATTGGCTGCTCGAGTTGGCGCCAGCAACGTTCTGTGCCGATTCGGCAGAGACTCAGGTCGCGTCGAACACCTCTGAACGGGCCTGCGGCCAGTCGAAGACACCGAAATTCTTGCGCGCGCCGTACGTAGTGTGCTTCAGACGTAACCCACAGGAGGTCCAACCGTGAAAGCCATCCTCCACCACTCGTACGGTCCGCCCGACGTCCTGGCACTCGCTCGAGTGGACGATCCCGAGATAGAGAAGGGCGACATTCTCGTTCGGGTTCGCGCGGCGTCGGTCAATCCGTACGACTGGCACCTCATGACCGGGAAGCCCTACCTGGTCCGCCTCGTCGCTGGACTGAGACGGCCAAGACACCCGGTTCGAGGAGTGGATGTTGCGGGTGTCGTCGAGGCGGCGGGCGATGGAGTCAGCAGCTTTCGGCCCGGCGACCGGGTCTTTGGCTGTGCCGAGGGTAGTTTTGCCGAGCTCGCGACGTCGCCCGAGAAGAGGCTTGTGCGAATGCCAGACGAGCTCGGCTTCGAAGAGGCGGCCGCTCTACCGGTGGCCGCCCTCACGGCACTCCAGGCCTTGCGCGACCACGGCGAAACGAAGGCAGGTCACTCGGTGTTGATCAATGGCGCTGCTGGTGGCGTCGGAACCTACGCGGTTCAGATAGCCAAGGCGATGGGCGCAGAAGTCACCGGTGTCACGAGTACGCGCAACCTCGAGCTCGTCGAGTCACTGGGAGCAAACCACGTCGTCGACTACACGAGCGAAGACTTCGCCGACTCCGAACGACGCTACGACGTCATCATCGACAACGTCGCCAATCGCACTCTGAGCGACCTGCGGAGCGTGCTTGGCCCGCAGGGCACCATCGTGATGGTGACCATCGACAAGTCCCAACAGTGGCTCGGTCCCTTGCTGCAGCCGCTGGCCGCAAAGCTGCGGACACTAGGAAGCCGGCAACGGGTGACGTCGTTCACGGCCCAGATCAATCACGACGACCTGAGCGAGCTGGCCAGGATGACCACCAGCGGTGAGCTTCGATCGGTCATCGATCGCGTCTATCCGCTTCAGGAAGCCGCAGAAGCCGTCCGTTATCTCGGCAAGGGCCATGCGCGCGGGAAGGTCGTCGTCCGAGTTGGCAGCTGAACGGAGTCAGACCGCGACGCTTCCATGACTCTGTCTGTGGCAACATGGTGGGTCCTTCAGGGAGAAGCCACATGGACCCACTCGAGGACTCGGATCCCAACAGTGATTCAGCGGTCACCTCACCGAGCGCTTACGTACCCCCGCTCGAGCTGACCGAGGGACAGCCGCCGCCGATCGCCGCCAACGGCGGCCTCTCCTACATGTCACGCGAGCGACATGGCGATGCCGGAACCCACGCGGCCATCGAGGCGGCTCTGGAGCAGATCTCTTCGGGAGTCGGTCAAGCCGTCATCGACCTCATCGACGGCTCGGCACCAGGCCCGGTCGAGACCAAGTGGGGACTCGGCTTTCGCCGCTACGGCGAGTGCGTCGAGCACATCGGGGAAAGAGGTCTCGAAGCCCCGGAAGGTGGCATCGTGCTGCCGCTGCGCTACACGGTGTTCGAGCACCCGTCGTACTCCGTGGTCCCGTCGAACGCGCTCTGGCGTGATCCGTCTAGAGCGTCAGACGCAGACGCGCTGCGTCAGGACGAGCGAGACAACGTTCGACGTGCACTCTTCTTTCCAGCAGTGGTCCGCGACGCCCGACGCATTGCGGAGTACCACCGGGGTCTCGATCCGACGACACCCGAGTGCATGGACAAGCTCGGCGTGGCGCTGGCTCACTGCGATTCGGAATGTCAGAACTTCTACGACGCCGCCGAAGTGGAACGAGTCTTCTATCCCGAGATGGAGAAGCTCCTCCTTGACTTCTACCCTGACGCTCGCGAAGCCCTCGTCTACAACCACGACGTATTCGACAAGGACTATCAGGGTGATCGCACCGAAGACCAGGAGAACAAGAACCCCGGTGTGAACGCCAACTACGTCAACTTCGTTCACAACGACCTGAACGACAACAGCGGACGCCTGCGCTGTCGTGAACTACTCACCAAGAATCTGCGCAACTTCGGTCGCGAGGTCCAGTTCACCGAGGCGGAGGCGGACGCCCTGATGTCGCGCAGATTCCTCTCGATCAATCTCGCCAAGCCCATGGAAACGGTCTGCCAGAACCCGTTCATCCTCTGCGCCTGGCCGTCCTTCACCGACCAGCCCTACATCACCAACTACCGCGTCTACGACGATCGCGTCGGCGAGACGACGCGCTTCACGTACCGACCCGGTCATGAGTGGTACTGGTTCCCGAAGCAGGAGCCCACCGAAGTCTCGATGCTCAAGTGTTACGACTCGGTCAGGGACGGCTCGGTGTCTCGCTGGTCGTTTCACTCTGCCGCCATCGACTGGACCGCACCAAGAGACGCACCGTGTCGCAAGAACGTCGTGGTGCGCTCTTTCGTCTTCTTCTAGTTTGTCTTCTTCTAGTTCGTCTTCTTCTAGCCCATCGGCGACTGAGAACTGAAAACAGTGAAGTGACGAGCGCCGAGCCGTCAATCCACTGCCTGTCTGACATCCACTAGCGGCTCGATGACCGCGCTCGATCCCAGACGCGGCACTCGCTAGTCTCCTGCAAGCCTCATGGCTGGTGCTCCGCGAGCAACTCCCTCAGCTTGTCGAGTGCCGGACCCACCGCGGCGCGAGCGCGCTCCAGGGTGGGCGCCACTCTGCTCGGGTCGACGCCGATGAGAGTCGATGAGGCGACGTCGAGCCGGCAGGTCGAGAGCCACTGGCTGAGCTGTTCGTCATCGCTCCAGTGGGCCGAGTTGAGAGTGTTCTGCAGTGTGCATCGCAGCCAATCGAGATCACTATCCGGGTGTGGGATCACCTGGCACAACTCGTTCTTGATCGGGTCACTGTCTTGCCTCGTTTCGACAAAAGCGATCAGCGCGGCGCTGAAGACCTGCTGGCACGTGCGCACCGACTGGAGGATCAGTCGGTTGCCATCGAAGATCGGTCGCTCGGGTCTGCGCTCGAGGCCGTCGGCGGTGCAGTCGACGTGAACGGTCGCTCGACTGGTCTCGATGTTGCCTTGGTCGAGCTCGATCTCGCTGGCTCCAACGCGCTCGACTCTTCCGAGTCTGACGACGTCCTCGATGCGCCGGAGCTCCGCCAACTCCTGGCGTGTCACCGTCGCGCAGCGGTACATGGTTGGTGTCACCCTGCTGTCGAGCCGAAGTAGACGCCCAGCCTTCTCCAGCCGAGAGAAGAGGTCGCGGATGGAGTCTGCTTTGGCGATTTCTTCGAGCTCGCGGGCATATCCGCCCATCGTCTCTTCGAAGAAGAGCGCGGTGGGCTGGGTCTGCTCACGATCGAGCAGCCAGGAATCTCTGGGCATGATCCAGGTGATTCGGTCCGGATGAACCTGCTGCTCGAGTAGCCAGAGACAGCTATCGATGCCAGTCTTGCCTGCTCCGATCACGACGTAACGATCTGCCGGCCGAGGGATCTCGGGTAGATCGTTGGGAGGAACGACCGTCATCCCAGGTGCCACCTCGTAGGCCGGAGCGCGCATCTTGGGCACGGTGACGTTCATGTACGTGGCGTCGACCGTCTTGTGTGCTCTCACTTTGTGGAGCTCTCCGGTGAGCAGGGAGCGAGCGTCGTCGCCTTGGAGCTCATGCATCGGGAGATACCGTACTCGGTCGCTCGGCATGAACCGTCGGCGTAGCACGTGATCGAAGTAGGCCAGGATCTCTCCCTTGGACGCGAGCTCGAACAGTCCGGCGTTCAGTCCAATGGAGTCCTTTTGGTCGCTGCCCAGAGGTGTCGAGCAGACCCCATAGAACATCGACGGCTGATGGAGTCGAACGAACGGGTAGGCGTCGTTCCAATGCCCACCCGGCTGACCTCGTCGATCGACGATCGTGACGGTGGCGTCGGACTCGGTGAGCAGGACGTCTGTGAACGCCATTCCCATGGCTCCTGCACCGATGACCAGGTAGTCGGTTTCGATCATGGTCGACTCTACTCCTTGCTGGCCTCGAGTCCGCACCTCTCGCAGGGAACGCTGCGATGACGGGACATCAGCTCACGAAGCGCCGCCTGGGAACGACACCACGATCTTGCCGGGCGTCAGCGGCGTTGCGTCGCTGGGCGCGCGCATCCGCTCGAACGTCTCCGGGAGGTCTTCTAGGGTGATGGTCGAAGTGACCAGGCCCTGCCAGGTGACCTCGTTGTTGGACAACAGTCGAAGGCTCTCGGCGAACTCATCAGGTGTGTAGTAGAGGGCAAAACGCAGGCTGAGCTCCTTGACCACCCCAATGAGGGGATTGACCGGCTCATCTCGTGAGCTGATCCCGACGCAGACGATTCGTGCGAGTCGGGGGGCTTCGCTCATGATCCGGCCGATCATGCCAGTCGCCCCTGTGCAGTCGAAGACAACGGGTGCAGAGTGTTCGTGCGCAGCGGCCGGAAGGACAGTGCCGGTGCGCGCGTCATGAACCTCCGTTGCGCCAAAGCCCCTGGCCAACTGTTGGCGGCTCTCCAAGAGATCGCTAGCCACGACCACAGTCAGTCCGCGCTGACGCAAAACCGAGATGATGGCGATTCCTATCGGTCCACATCCGACGACGAGCGCGGCGTCGTCGGCGCTCACCTGCGCCATGTTGACCGCATGTACGGCCACAGCGAACGGTTCGACCAGCGCGGCGGCCTCGTCTGGCATCCCGTCCGGGACGGCCAACAGATTGCTCGAGTCCAGCAAGAAGTGCTCGGCAAAACCGCCGTAGATTCCTGGTGTAGCACCGATGGCTCTCGGTGTCGCGCCGTCGAGCAGGAACGGAACGCTGCAGACCCGCGAGCCGACGGCTACGGTCTCGAGGGTGTTGGGCCCGTACTCCAGGACTTCAGCAACGAACTCGTGGCCGAGCACGAGGTCGGCTCGAGGATCGGCAACCTCGATACCGAGTCGCTCGAACACGCGGGCATCGTCTTCGCGGTGGTCCAAAAGGTGGAGATCCGAGCCGCAGATGCCGCAGGCCCTGCAACGCACGAGGACCTGACCAGTTGAGGGAGTCGGTCGCTCGACGGTCTCGACCACAACTGCGGAGTCTCGGACTTTGGCGCAGCGCATCCTCCTGAGCTTCAGCTGTCGCCGATGACGATGAGGCCCTCGAGCGAGTGCTCGATTGCGGCGCCATAGGCGCGATAGCCGTCAAGGACCAGACGCGCGTCCGAGATCGCCTTGGGGGTGTCGTCGTCATGAAGCGAGATGATGGAGCCATAGATTGCGAACCAGACAATGGTGTCTTCGTCCTGATCGGCTGGCACTGTCAGGGTGTGAATGGACGAGGGCGGTTCGAAGAGATAAGACCCTCTTCGATTGACGGCCTCGGGTTCCTCGGCGTAGTACCAGGAGCCTTGGAGCGTGACCGCAAACACGAGGCCGGAATGGTAGTGCCGATCGATGGTCGTGCCGGGCTTGAATCGGTTTCTGGTGACCCAAAGTCCGCTGGTCAAATCGACGTGCAGGATCTGGAGCTCGGTGCCTTCTCCAAGATCGACCCAAGGAAGCTCGTCCATGCCGACGTGGAAGGTGGGAACGTCCGTGCCGGCGGGCAGCGCGAACGCTGGCTCTTTAGTCTGTGGGGGTTCGGTCATGTCAGCTCCGTGGTGACTTGCTTAGTGCATCGTTTCTGGGTGGCGTCGAACCTCGGTGCATCTCTACCATCGCATGCGGGCACCGAAGCGCATGGTTCGAGACGGTTGAATCGTCAGTGGTCGCAGGAAGCCGCCGCCGGCGACGGTGCCGCCGTTGGCAGTCGTCACGGCGTTCTCGTTGAATACGTTGAAGACGTCGACCGAGAGGTCGACCCCGAGACGATCTGCGAGCTGGAACTTCTTCTCGATCCTCAGGTCGAGGCGGTTTTGATCGTCCAACTCGTGGGTGTCTCTTGGGTCTGCGACGACGGCAACGGCGCCTTGATTGAGCACCGTGGTCAGCGAGCGATAGATCGGCAGACCACTCTGGTAGAGGAAGTAGCCGCTGATCGAGACGTCCCATGGCGCGACGTAGGTGCCCATCAGTTTGGCCTGCCATTCACGGTTGAGTGACAGGGGCCCCTCGAGATTGATCAGGTTGTTCGGATCCTCGAAGGCGCCAGACCAGCCCAGCGACGAGTTGAAATCTGTGCCGATCGTGCCTTCAGAATCCTGCCAGGTGAGAGACGCCAAAGCCTGCCAATTGCCGTCGTAGCGACGCTGCACGATGGCTTCGACACCTTTGTACTCGCGCTCGGCCTGGGGCACGTTGGTGATGACTTGAGGCGCGAGGAAATTGTCGATCTGATTGAACAGGGTGAGGGTCTGGTCGTCACCCGTACCAGCGACACCGTCGATACCCGGGTCGGCTACCTCGATAGGCACGTAGGATTCTGGTCCGGCCCCGGGTTTCGTGATGTCGATCGAGTCTTTGTCTTCGCGATAGGTGGCGTTCACCGAAAGGGAGATGTTGTCGAACAGCTCGGTCTGGTAGCCCAGCACGATCTCATCGGTGTAGGGGTTGTTGGTCCCCGGCTCAATGGATGCCGAGGCGCCGCCACCCCCCGAAATCGCGCCAAAAACCTCGTTCTGGTTTGCAAAGAGGTCGGCGTTGAGATCGAGCCATGGGTGGATCGTAAAGGCGAGCGCATTCGGATTCCCCAAGATCATGTAGCCGAAGTAGAGCGCGTGGTGGTAGCGCCCGAGTGCCAGTCGCAGAACCGACGTTCCACTTTCGGTCAAAGACCAGGTGGCAGCGATCCGGGGTTCGAACGACGTCCAGTCGAGGATCTCCGTGTCCCCGATCGAGACCGGTGCGAAGTCGACGAACGGACCGTAGGAGAAACCTGCGTTGCCCTGCGCCGGATAGGAGCCCTGCCAGGTGTTGAGGCGCACTCCGAGGTTGAGCGTCAGGCGCGAGCTGACGTCCCACGTGTCCTGAAGATAGCCGTGTAGACCGTCACCCTCACTGTTGGTTTGGCTGGGGTAGTTGGAGAACACGGCGAGCAGCGGCGCTCCACCGAGAGTCAGGTGGTAGAGGACAGGTGTTTCCTTGAAGTTGTCGCCGTACCAGTTGCTCTTTTCGAGCTCGACCCCAGCTTTGAACTGATGGTTGCCGGCGACGCCGTCGACGTACCACGGGAGTGCGAGTTTTGCCTGATCCCGCTCCGTGCGGTTTCGTTGGTAGATGAAAGCACCGCCGCTCCAGACGTTCGTGAGGAGGTCTAGATAGGCTTCACCCGAGTCCGTTTGCGGCAGCAGGGAGCTATCGGTCTTGGCGGTCGAGATGTCGAGCTCGAGGAGCACGCGATCCGTCAAGGCAGAAGTCCACTTTGCCTTGGCCACCTCGGTCGTCGATGGATTGAACCATGCCGCCTCCGGAGTGTAGAAGGCCGTCGGGGGCTGGTGCGCCCACTCGTTTTCGTTGCGGTTGTACATCACGAAGATGTTGTTGCGCTGATTGGGCTGCAGCGTGACCTTGCCGAAGTAGTAGTCGCGCTCGAATTCGTCCGGAATGGGAAAGCCGGGGCGGTTGTCCTGGGTGTCGAACTTGCGGTAGGCGACGTTCCACCACAGCTTGTCGCGAACGATGGGGCCACCGAGATTGAACGAGTAGTCGTCGTAGTCGATGATTTCGTCGCTGCTCTCGAGACCGCGCTCGATCAGGTCGTCTGACAGGTTGTCGCTCTGTAGGCCGTCGTCCTGGTAGAAGGCGGCGGCGCTGCCGTGGAACGTGTTTCCGCCGGACTTGGTGACGACATTGACGTAGGCACCACCGACGTTTCCCAACTCGGCAGGCAGGCCTCCGGTGACGACTTGCACTTCGTCGACCGCCTCGTAAACCACCTCCTGCGCGCTCGCGTGGTAGACCGGGCTGGTCGAGGCCACGCCGTCGAAGGCGATCTCGTTCGATGTTGCGGCGCCGCCTTTTGCTGACCATGTTTGACCGACGCTGACCCCGGTGTAGGCGTCGTCGACCAGGCCAGCCGATTGCGACACTGCGTCCTGAAAACGACGGGTGTTGGGGATGTTCTCGAGCAACTCGATGCCGTGGTTCATGGCCACCGTGGCCGACGAGGTATCGATCAGGGGCGACTCCCCGGTCACAGTGATCTCGTCTTCGACTTCGGAGAGCTGGAGGGTCACGTCGACCGCCGCTGTGGTGCCGATCTGGACACGCAGGCCTTGCCTGATGACACGGCTGAAGCCGTCCATGTCGAAGACCAGCTCATAGTCCTCGCCCGGCGCGAGGCTCGGGAAGCGAAAGAGTCCATCCTCGAGGGTCACGGCGGTTCGCTCACCCATCAAAGCAGGTCCGCTCAGAGTCACCAGGACTCCCGGCAGGCCGTCACCCGAAGCGTCGATGGCGCGTCCGGCTACCGCTCCAGTCTGGGTCTGTGCCGTCAGGCTCGTGGCCAGGAGTGCGCAGCTCGGTATCAGCAGAAGGCAGACCCGTAGCGACAGCCAGTTGGCTCGCGCAGGAGCCGAGTTACGGTGTAGGAGCGTGGAACGAAGCACAGCAGCTCTCCTTTCACGTCGTCTTGTCGAGGGGTTGCGCACGATGGTACTCTAGTGGCACAATTTTGTGTACAAAGTTTGACGCAGATTTGACGCAAAGTTAATCCAGAGTCGTTTGAAAGTCGTGACGGTTCGTGTAGAGGGAGCGATGAGTCCTTGCGAGAGGCGATGCAAAACCGGGTGTCGTCCACTCACGCGACGAAGGTAGAGTTGCCACTCGTGAGCCCGACACCCAACCAAGATCTACCGGGGGAGCCGGATCCTCGGTCCCAACGTGCCTATGTGGCGATCGCCGATCTCCTGGTTCGCGGTCAGATCGCTCCGGGTAGCAGAGTGATCGAAACCGATCTGGTCGAGCACCTTTCGAGCGATCGCAAGACGGTGCGCAACTGTCTCGAGAAGTTGGAGATGGAGGGGCTCGTCAGACGCCTTGGTGGTCGCCGAGCTCGCTGGGCCGCCGCACCGCTGACCTTTGCTGATCTGAAGGACCTGCTGGAGATCACCGGCGAGCTGGAAGGACTTGCCGCGACTCGGGCGACGAGGCTCCAAGACGAGGTTTTCCAGTCACTGCTTTCGGAGCTCAAGGGGATCCATGCCGACGTGCTCCGGTTGACGACGGAAGACCGGTCTCTTCGCAGTCGAACAGTGGCAGACCTCCTGAGCCAGTTTCACTGTCGGTTGGTGGAGGTCGCCGGGGGTGAGCGCTTGACCTCGATCTGCCATTCGCTCAAACCCCAGGCGACGCGCTATGCCTACACCTATTTGCCTTACCTCTCGTCAGAGATCGACGCGATGGCAGCGCACCGTAGCGACTTGATCGAAGCTTTGGAGGCTCGGAAGGCGAGCAAGGCACGGCGCGCCGTCCGAGCAATGTTCGAGCATTCGGCCCGTCGATACGCCGAGGCCATCGAGGCGGTTGGCGAGATCGGCGTCTGGCAGGACCGAGTCCGCTGACTGGGCCGCCCCGAGGGTCCGCTGTGGAACCAGAGAGTCAGACACACGAGGCGGTATCGCTGGGGCGCCGAATCAGCGACCTTGCTGCGGAGCGTCGTGACGCCACCGCGATCGTCTTTGTGCCTCGTTCGAATCAGGCCCCTTCGAGGGACTCAGGGCAGGCTCCTTCGAGGGACTCAGCTCGTGAGGGGGACTCAGGGCGTAGCGAGCGCCATATCAGCTGGAGGGAGCTCGATGAGCGCTCGACCCAGTTGGCACACCGACTTCGTGAGGTCGGAGTCGTCGAAGGTGAGCTCGTCGGGATTGCTCTGCGCAACTCACCGGAGCACGTGATCGCAGCGCTGGCCATTTGGAAGCTCGGCGCAGGTGTGCTGACCTTGCGCTGGGACGTTCCAGCTTGGGAGCGTCGGCGCCTGGTCGAAGTCACGGGAGTGCGCATCGTCGTTGCGGAAGCTTCGGACTTCGACAGCGGGGAGTCGAGCGTCGACCTGATCCTCGTCACCGTCGCAAGCGCCGAGGGCTACTCCCTCGATCCGCTACCCGACATGATCCCAAAACGACCGCTTGCGATTCCGAGCGGCGGATCGACCGGCACCTCCAAGGCCATCGTCATGGCCTTCCCTGGCGCGGTCGTCCCGGGCCAGGTCATGGCAGCAAACTGGACCATGTTCGACATCGAGCCGATCGAGCGCAACATCGTCTTTGGTCCGCTCTACCACGCCAATCCACTCGTCGTGGTCCATGCGTCGTTGCTCGACGGGATCATGGTCGTGCTGCATGAGAAGTTCGACAGCGAACAGATTCTCGAGTCGATCGAGCGTCACCGCCCGCAATACATCACCTTCGCTCCTACGATGATGAAACGCCTTCTCGAGACGAAGGGTATTGAAGACGTCGACTGGTCTTGTTTTCACATCGTTCTCCACGGCACGGCACCTTGCCCGCCGTGGCTCAAACGTCGCTTCATCGATCTGGTGGGTGCCGAGCGCCTCTGGGAGATCTTTGCATCGAGCGAGCTGGTCGGATCGGTGATCGTCCGAGGTGACGAGTGGCTCGAGCACCCGGGAACGGTCGGGAGACCAACGGCCACCACGGATCTCTTGATTCTCGATGACGAGGGTGAGCCCTGCGCACCGGGCGAAGTCGGCGAGATCTACATGCGGATCAAGGGAACCACCGAACCGCTCTTCGACTATCTCGGCGAAGATCGCCCGAAGGTCACCGCTGACGGTTATACGTCGGTTGGAGATCTCGGCTATCTGGACGAAGACGGCTACCTGTTCTCTTCAGATCGTCGCAAGGACCTGATCATCACGGGTGGTGCCAATGTCGTGCCCGCCGAGGTCGAAGCGGCGATCTCTGAGCACGAGGGCGTGGCGGACGTGGCGGTCGTCGGCATACCGGACGAAGAG
>JANQPS010001189.1 GCA_028285365.1 Thermoanaerobaculia bacterium
CGGAGGAGCCGACTCACGGATCGCTCCGATTGGGGTCACCTGGAATCAGACCACCCCCGCGAACCTCGAGCAACCGATCTGCGACCCCCATCACCTCTCGGGAGTGAGTGACCATGACCAACGTCTTCCCCTGCTCCCTGACGAGCTCGTCGAGCAGATCCAGGACCTGGAGGCCCGTCTCTAGATCCAGACTTCCGGTCGGCTCGTCAGCCAGGATCACCTCGGGATCGTGTGCCAGGGCTCTCGCAATGGCCACTCGCTGCTGTTCGCCACCCGACATGGCGCCAGGCAGCCGATCCGAGACGTGGCCCACCTCGGCGAGATCGAGCAGCTCAAGGGCCCGATCGTCCGACTGGCGCTCCGGCATCCGGTTCAGCTCCATCGGAAATAGAACGTTCTCCAGTCCCGTCAAGGTGGGAATCAGGTTGAAGAACTGGAACACGATGCCCACGTGACGCCGCCGGACAGTCGCCCGCTGCTCTTCGTCGAGGTCACTGATCAGGTGTTCTCCGAGCCAGACCCGACCCGACCTCGGAAGATCGATTCCGCTGATCAGGTTGAGCAGCGTGCTCTTTCCTGAGCCGCTGCGCCCGACGACCACCACGAGCTCACCGGGAGCAATCGCCAGATCGACGTCCTCCAGCACCGAGACCAGGCGTCCGCCCTGCGGATAGCCGTGGCTCACTCCCTCGAGGCGAATCGCAGAGTGTTCTCGTTCCATGCTCAGCGCAAGTCCTCCTCTGCAGCCTCCACGAAACTGCACCCTCGCAGGCCTGCGAGATCGCTCTTGGACTTGTGGCCCACAAAATATAGAGTTCTGCACATGAAGCGTTTTTCAAGTCTTTCCGGCACCCGGATTCGTCAGATCTCACGCGTCGCTCGTCACAGTAAGCCGGCGCCCATGCCCGGAGCCCGCAGCAAGTGGCCACGCGGGCCGATTACACCACTTCTCGCCCTGTGCTTGGCGGCGACCTTCACCCCGAGCGCCTACGCGCAACCCGCCGATCTCGAGCTCACCGACATCAACGTCTCGGTGTCCACACCACTCGCGCTTCGTCACGCCGGTGACGGTTCCGGCAGGCTCTTCATCGCCGAGCGCGGCGGAGACATCCTCGTCGTTCCCGCCGGCGGCGGCTCGGAATCGACCTTTCTCGAGCTCACCAACGTCGACACGTTCTTCGAAGGCGGACTCCTAGGACTCGCCTTTCATCCCAACTATGCGGCGAACGGCTACTTCTACGTGTCCTACACCCGCGACGGACCGTCGGGTGGTCTCCCGCTGACGACGGTCATCGAGCGTTTCGAGGTCAGCGGCCTCGATCCCGACGTCGCCAACAGCTCCAGCGGAGAGCTCATCTTCACCCTCGATCAGCCGGCGGGCAACCACAACGGCGGTGACCTGCACTTCGGACCTGACGGCATGCTCTACCTCGCTCTCGGTGACGGCGGCGCCAACTCCGGTACGTCCCAGGACAACGAAGACCTGCTTGGCACGATGATCCGGATCGACCCGTGCGATACGGCCGTTTGCTCGATGGCCTACACCATCCCACCCGACAACCCGTTCGCCCAGACAGCCGGTACCACCAGAGAGGAGATCTGGTCTTCCGGGTTTCGCAACCCCTACCGCTGGAGCTTCGATCGTGAGACCGGAGACATGTTCATCGGCGACGTCGGTGAGGGTTCGCGCGAAGAGGTTTCGTTCGAGGACGCCGACAGCCCAGGCGGCCTCAACTACGGATGGGACTGCCGCGAAGGTGACATCGGCGGTCCGGGAAACTGTACCGGCAACTTCGTCGAGCCCATCCTCGTCTACAACAGCTTTCCCAGCCCTTGTGCCGTGACGGGCGGCTATCGCTACCGCGGTTGCATTCAGGGTCTCGTGGGCACCTACGTCTACGGCGACTTCTGCACCGCCGAGATCTTCTTCGCAACGGAAACGAGTCCCGGAAACTGGAGCTCGAGTGAGTGGGACGACCTGTCGGGGAACATCTACGGCTTCGGTGAAGACGAGGCCGGCGAGCTCTACGTGCTCCAGGGTGGAAGCGTGCTGAGGTTCGACAGCGCCACCGATTGTTTCGTGTCAGACATCTTTGCGGACGGCTTCGAGTCCGGCACTCTGTCGAGATGGACAGTGATCCCGTAGTCGAGGTTCTCGCAAGAAAAGTTGAAATCGGGTCTTGACAAGCCGGGAGCGGCACCTTAGGTTACGCCGCCCTGGCCTTGACGAACCTCGATGTTCGCTCAACTCAAACAAGCGATGTTCCAAGTCATGTTCGACGTCAAACACCACCTCCCACAGAGATCCGGCTCCCAGCCCGGCGTTGCTGAATCGAATCTGATGCAGCCAAACACCGGTGCGTACCAGAGCAACGGCGCTCCCCTCGTCCACTTCGCGGACGCCCCGTACGCTGGAGGAGATGCGCTCACCTGACGTCCCTGGAAGACACCCACGATCGAGTCTCGGCTCGATCGCTTCGAGGCCTTCCGGGTGTCGCCCTGGAAGGCCTTTTTCGTTTCCAGCATCTCGATTCTGCCGTCACTTCCTCTCGACTCGATCGCTACGTATCCAACCATCGGCAGACCACTGACGCCCCTGACATTCCAAGTACTTTCGTTCTCGAGAGGCAACTCAACACACTCGAACTGATCAATCCGCCGGGGCACGGTGGCACGCTGCACCTCGTCGTGACGGCGTGTTCCACTTTGTGCATCGGACGAAGGGGGATTGAAGGAGAAGGAAACTCCACCCTACAAACCACAGGACTGTAGATCCTGCCAGGTAGCTCAATTGGGAGAGCACCGAGCTTCGGCCTCGGATGTTGCGGGTTCGACTCCCGTCCTTTGACGTCCAAGACGTCTCCAACCACAGCCTGACGGGAGCCGCCGGACCCAGGACCCGGCGTTCGCGACCTGCGGCAACGCCCGAAGCCTGAGTGCCTCGAGCGAAGCCAACGGGAGCGGAGGTCGGTTCGCCGTTCCGAGCCTTGCAGTGTGTGCAGGGCCGCAAGCACCAACCGTGAACACCGGGTCTCGATCCCGGTCGAAACGCGAGGACTTGCGGCGAGCCCTCACTCCGCAACGAACGAGCGACACGGTCTGCGGTACCGGCGACTCCCCGACGGTACTCCTTCCCTTCCTATCAACCCTTTTTCATCAACCCGGTAAGGCTTTTGGGCGAGCGCGTGGCTCGTCCAATCGGACGCGCCGAGCTCCGATCACGACTAGCTCTCGATCACAGGACTCGTCGCCAACCCTCACGACATCAGGAGGCACGACCATGCTTCGACTGATCACCATTCGCAACACCGAGCGAGCCGTGCTCTACCGGCGCGGTGACCCGGTGCGCCTGCTTCTGCCTGGCCGGCACATCGTCCCGGCTTGGCCCTTGCGAGCGACCATCAAGCGGTTCGACGCCAACGCGCCTCGGCTCCCCGAGCGCGGTCTCCGCGAGCTCGTCCAGGCGGGCGTGCTCGGATCGGCGGCCACGGTCGTCGACCTGGCGGACGGCGAGCGTGCGCTGTTGTGGATCGACGGCCGCTACGCGGGAGCCCTCGGCCCCGGCCTGAGTGCCTACTGGAACGGGCCGCGGGACGTTCGCGTCGAAGCCGTCGAGGTCTCAGAGGGTCGCATCGAGCACTCGATGCTGGGAACGATCCTGGAGCTCGAGAGCGGCGCGACCGGTACGGAGCTGATCGAGGTCGTCGAGGTCCCTGCGGATCACGAGGTCCTCATCTACCGAACTGGGCAGCTGCTCGAGACCCTGGGACCCGGTCGCTACGGATTCTGGAAGGGCGTAGGCCGACTCGTCGTGCGACTGATCGACCGACGCGAGCAGGTGCTCGACGTC
>JANQPS010001193.1 GCA_028285365.1 Thermoanaerobaculia bacterium
AACGTCGACGGTACGCGCGCTCTGCTCGCCGTGTCCCTGGAGCAAGGTGTCGAGCGAGTCGTGTACACGAGCTCGGTAGGAGCCCTGGGACTCAACAAGGACGGTTCGCCAGCCAACGAAGAGACGCCGGTCACCGAGAGCGACATGATCGGGCACTACAAGCGCAGCAAGTTCCTGGCCGAGCGCGTTGCTCTCGAGTTTGCCGAGCGTGGACTCTGGGTGGCGGTGGTCCATCCGTCGACTCCGGTCGGCGATCTCGACGTGAAGCCGACCCCGACCGGACAGATCGTCGTGGACTTCCTGAGCGGCCGTATGCCTGCGTATGTCGACACCGGGCTCAATCTCGTCGACGTGCGCGACGTCGCCGCGGGCCATCTCCTGGCCGAAGAACGTGGTGAGTCCGGTGGTCGCTACATTCTGGGCAACCAGAACCTGACTCTCAAGGAGATCCTCGACCTCCTGGCCGACATCACGGGACGCCCGCGTGTTCGGTGGAGGGTAACGCACGCGCTTCCGTTCCTGGCTGCGCTGTTCGACACCGCGCAGGCGCGACTGCGGGGTGCCGAGCCACGGGTCTCGCTCGAGAGCGTGCGTATGTCCAGAAAGCGGATGTTCTTCGATCCTGCCAAGGCGATCCGCGAGATCGGCATGCCGCAGAGCCCGGTCAGAGGTGCGCTCGAGCGCGCGGTGGACTATTTCGTGACCAACGGTTACGTGCGTAGATGACAGGTGCGCACAGGACACGCGCGCGAACGAGAGGGTCATGGGGTTGACTCCGTCCATCGTCATCATTGCGGCGATGAAAGAAGAGGTAGCGCCACTCGTGCGCAAGCTCGAGCAGCGCCGACCGACCACGTTGGGCGTTGCGGGTGTCGAAGGCATCATGGCGGGACTGGGGTGCCTGGTCGTCTGGTGTGGCGTGGGCCGAACCGCCGCGGGTCGGACGGCTCGCGCCTTGCTCGATCAGCTCGACGGCGTCGTCGAACACACCTTTGTCGTTGGACTCGCCGGCGGGCTCGATCCAAGTCTCGAGCCCGGCGCCCTGGTCGAACCGGGGAGGGTCGTGGCGCTCTCTGGAGAACCTCGCGGACTCGGTGATGGCGAACCCCAACACCCTGTCATCCGTAAGAGGCTACAGAAGCAGCTGAGGACAAAAGATCTGAGCAATGCGTCTGGACCCACGCTCGTGACTGCGCCCGCGTTGATCTCCGCAACGGCAGACAAGGCGGAGCTCTGGGAGTCGATCGATCGAGCTCGGCACGCTGTGGTCGACATGGAGACGTATTGGCTTCTCGAGCCTCTTGCGCAGTCGGCCACTGAGTTGCACGTGATTCGCTCGGTGAGCGACACTGCCGACGAGGAGCTGCCGGCGTTCCTGGCGACGACGTCGGCAGACGGCGGTATCGATCGGCTAGCGGTAGTGAGAAGTGCGCTCGTGAGGCCGTCGTCGTGGCCGGTGCTGTTGAGGCTGCAATCGCGAATGAAGGCAGGCGCCGAGGCGCTGGCCGGGCGGTTGGAGGAGAGGCTCGTCGAGCTCGGAGGAGGCCGTCGGGAGCGACGCCGGTGAGCGGCCGCGCACCGTTTCGTCGAGTCGCGACAGTAGCGGTTGCTGCACTTCTAGTGGGCTCCGGCCTG
>JANQPS010001198.1 GCA_028285365.1 Thermoanaerobaculia bacterium
CCTTCAAAGATGTTCCGGGTGGGTCCAACTGAGGGCTCTGAGCCCCAGCACACGAGGAGCGACCCCATGAAGGTCTGGTTCTGGCTTCGTGGAGCCGTCGTGCTGGTTGCGGTCGGTTCGCTCGGTTTGGACTCGAGCATTGCGGTCGCACAAACCGAGTCGTTCGACTACCACCACGCGACGGATCGTCTCGTCGACATGGGAACTCAGGCGTTCATGATCTGCAACGGTCTGTTCACCTCGGGTCGCTCTCTCGACCAGATCTACGAGCAAGAGCTCAAACTGAATCGGATGCCGCTGCTTGCGCCATCGCAGGTCGAGATCGACGAAGAGCGACGCACCGTGAGGGTGGGGAGCCTCGGCGACCAAACGATGCGTGCCGCCTACCGTGCCGGACTCGGCTGCGTGATCATGGCTCCTGATCAGACGTTCGACGAGCTCGAGGAGCTTCCGGAGCTCAGCCTGCCACCTGCCTTGAGTGCCGAAGCTCAGCCTTGGCCCAACGGCGAGATGGTGTCGATCGGCTCGCCACCGGCGGGGGTCGATGCGACGGCTCTCGAGGCCGCCGCCGACTGGGCCTTCGATCGCGAGGCGCATGGTGGTCACGTCTCCCAGGACACCTTGAGTCTGATCGTGGTCTTCGAGGGCGACATCGTGTTCGAGCGCTATGCGCCGGGGATCGACGTGACGACTCGGACGCGCACCTGGTCGACGGCCAAGAGCATTGCCTCCACTCTGATCGGTATCGCGATCGGAGAAGGTCGCCTCGAGCTCGAGCAGCCGGTGACCCTCGACGGTTGGGGCACAGGGAGCCGGACGCCGGTCTCGGCCGGTGACCCGCGACTGGCTGTCACGCTGCGCGACGTCTTGCACATGTCGAGTGGTCTCTATCCCGTCGACAACGAGAAGTGCTCGGTGGTCGGGTCCTGTCTTGCTTACTTCGCCGGAACGAGTGCCGTGCGCGGGGCGCTCGACCGCGGTCTCGTGCACGAGCCCGGCACGGTATGGGACTACGAGAACGACGACACGCTGCTGGCACTCCATGCACTCCGGCAGACCTTCTCGTCGGACCGGGAGTATCTGGAGTATCCGCGTCGAGCCCTGCTGGATCGCATCGGCATGACCAGCACGCTGCCGGGGGTCGATCGGTTCGGCGACTACGTCATGAGTAGCCAGGTCTATACCAACGCTCGAGACCTGGCGCGTCTCGGTCTGCTCTACCTCAACCGGGGCCGCTGGGGCGACGAGCAGATCCTTCCCGAGGACTGGGTCGATTTCGTTCGCACGCCGGCTCCCTCGACGGCTTCTTCCGGCAACTTCTACGGTGGGCAGTTCTGGCTGGTACCCGACGATCGAGACGATGTTCCGCCGGACGCGTACTCGACGGCCGGCAACCGCGGCCAATACACGGTGATCGTGCCGTCCTACGACCTCGTGATCGTGCGACGAGGTCTCGACTGGCTTCCTGGTCAGCACCGCTTCTCGCAGTGGGACCTCACGCGCGAAGTGATCAAGGCCTTGCCCAAGCGGCCATGGGGTGACAAACCGCGCACCACCTTGGCTCCTGCCTCGCCTTCGGCCGGCTCCGCGAAGTAGGGGCCTGAATCAGGAGATTGGTGACGTCGCCAATCGCGAAGTCGCTCAGAGCGTCCGTCTCAGATGATGGAGCGGCGAGGACGAAGCGGCGAGG
>JANQPS010001208.1 GCA_028285365.1 Thermoanaerobaculia bacterium
CAAGGCGGATCTCACCTATCGCGAGAAGTCGGAGCTCTCGCCAATGCCGACAGGAATGCTGAGCACCCTGACTCGGGAAGAGGTTTTGGACCTCTTGAGGTACCTCAGGTCGGACACTCCCTGAGGGGCGCTCTCTAGCCTCACCTCTCTAGCCTCTCTGTCTAGCCTTTCTAGGCGTGAGCCTCAGGAGGAGGTGACGAGTGGTGCGAGGGCGTCGAGCTCGGGAAGAACGACATCGGCCCCGGCGCTCGAGAGCACGTGGATGACGCGCTCGACGCCGAGGTCAGCGAAGAAGTCACAATCATTGGCGGCTGCGCCGAAGACCGTCGTAGGTGGCACCGGTCTACCAGACTCCCGGGCGCGCCGGGCGAGGTCCTGCATTCCTCGCTCGATGAAGTCGGTTTTCGGGATGTTGGGCATCCACGCGTCACCCCAGTCTACGGCTCGCTGGCGCGCCCACTTGGAGCCGGCACCGATGAGGATCGGGGGGCCCTTTTCTTGGACGGGCTTGGGGATCACTCGGGTCGGGGGAAAGCTCACGAAGTCCCCGTCGAAGGACGCGAGCTCTTCGGTCCACGCGCTCCGCATGGCGGCGATTCGCTCGGTGGTCACCTTCCAGCGGTCCTCGAAACGCGTGCCGAGAGGCTCCATCTCTTCGCGAAGCCACCCTGCACCGATGCCGAGAAGGACACGTCCTCCTGAGAGTCGATCGAGTGACGCGACCGTCTTGGCCATGACGATCGGCTCACGTTGGGAGATCAGGGTAATTCCGGTACCGAGTTTGAGGGTCGTGGTGGCCGCTGCCGCGAAGGCCAGGGCGATGAAGGGATCGTGAATGCGCCGGTACATCTCCGGAAGCTCGCCGTCCTCGGACAGCGGGAACCGCGTGTCGAGCTGGTCGGGGATATGGGCGTGCTCGGGAACCCAGAATGACTCGAAGCCACGCTGTTCGGCTTCCCTTGCGAGCCGGGAAACGTCGATGGACTGATCGGTAGCGAAGATGAACACGCCGTGCTTCATGGTCGAGACCTTTCGAGATGTGAGTGGTGACACTGCGTCCCTGAGTTTTTGGGCCGGTTCGCTGAGAAGCGGTGGCCATCCAGATCGACGAGTACGAGACCAAGTGTAGGTTGGTCAGTTGGTCGAGCCCCGCCTCAGTGCCGATCTCCGAGAAGACGGCGTCACCGATTCCCTGATACAGGCGGTTCGGCGAGCCCGGGAAATCGTCCGGGCTGCAGTAGTCGCGTGCCTCGAGCGAACCCGTGCAGTATCGAGGAGTTGCGAGGTTGTACTCCGCATAGTTGGCAACGAAGATGTCACTAGCACCGTCACCATCTAGATCAGTGATCACCGCGCTCATGCTGAGATCGTCCCCACTACATTCGCATGATGAGCTTGCGCTTTCGAACGAACCGTCACCACGGTTGATCCAGAGATGGTTGGGACCGAGGTTGGTCACGTAGAGGTCTGGAAGCCCGTCGCTGTTGACGTCACCCGTGGCAACGCCGAAGCCATAGGCGGCCTCGGAGATTCCCGCGTCAGAAGTGACGTCGGAGAAGCTGAGGGTGGCCGGATCGTCGCCGGGCCCTAGCTGATTCCGAAACAGTCGGTCGCTCTCGGCTGCGTCCGGAAGATCCTCGATCGAGCCGCCCTGGACCACGTAGATGTCCAGGTCGCCGTCGCCATCGTAGTCGACGAGCGCGAGGCCCGAGCCCATCACTTCGAAGAGGTCGAGCTCTCCTCGTGAGCCAGTTTCATGCACGAAGTCGAGTCCGACCTGCGCGGCGACCTCGGTGAATCGGATCGCGCCCAGGGAGGCATCCCGCTCGGTTCGAGAGGAGCTCGAACTCGACACCGTAGCGGGTGCGGTCATCCTCCTTTGGTCTACAAGCGCCCGCGAGAAGGCACGCTACCCCCGAGACGGCGATCAGGGGCCGAAGAGCCAGAACCAGCTGCAATGGCGAAGCTCACTTGGTCGGCGTGCCGGTGATCCGCAGGCCCGCACCCGCAATTCCGTAGCGCTTGTTGATGCCGATGAGTACGGACGTGAAGGCCTCGGCGGCCGCGGAGTTGGCCAGGGGGCCTGCGTGCCAGGCTTTCATGCTTGCCGCCTCGACCAGCGCCACAACCTGTTCACGGGCGGCCACCTTGTTGCCGAACACGAGCACATCACAGTCGATGTCGTGGTCGCTGCGCAAGTGCTCTGCTCCGACGTTGTGGAAGGCGGAGACGACGTCGACTCCGTCACCTACCGCTTCTTGAGCGATCTGCGCGGCCGAGCCTGCGTCGGGCAGTTGTACTCGCGCGACCTTGGGCGGCACGAGCGGAACGGTGCAGTCGACCAGCACTTTGCCCTGGCAGGCGTCTCCGATCGCTTCGAGGTTTGCGGTCTGACTGGAGAAGGGGACGGTCAGCACGACGAGATCGGCGGCGTCTGCGGCCGCGACGTTCTCGAGTCCCGTGACATCTGCATTCGGAAGATCCTCTTGGATCTCCGCGGCAGCGCGCTCGGCCTTCTCCTGGCCGCGCGATCCGACGATCACCGAGTAGCCGGCCTTGGCCCAGCGCCACGCAAGACCGCCGCCGAGATCGCCGGTACCGCCGATGACGGCCACGGTCGGCCGCGATTGACTCTCTGCTGTTTCCTCAGACATAGATCTTCCCACCTTTCTTTTGGAACTCTTCGCTCTTGGTCGTGAGTCCGATTTGCACGATCTCGTCGTCGCTCTGGCCTTCGAGCCCCTGCTGAGCCGCATAGTCGCGGATCTGTTGGGTGATTTCCATGGAGCAGAACTTGGGACCGCACATCGAGCAGAAGTGGGCGACCTTTGCGCCTTCCTGGGGCAACGTCTCGTCGTGGTACTCCCGGGCGGTGTCGGGATCGAGCGAGAGATTGAACTGATCTTCCCAACGGAACTCGAAGCGAGCTTTCGAAAGCGCGTTGTCACGGGCCTGGGCTCCGGGATGACCTTTGGCCAGGTCTGCCGCATGTGCCGCGATCTTGTAGGCGATCACGCCCTCTTTGACGTCCTCGCGGTTCGGCAGCCCCAGATGCTCCTTCGGAGTGACGTAACAGAGCATCGCGGTGCCGTACCAACCGATCATGGCGGCGCCGATGGCCGACGTGATGTGGTCGTACCCCGGGGCGATATCCGTCGTGAGCGGTCCGAGTGTGTAGAAGGGCGCCTCGTGGCACCACTCGAGCTGCTTGTCCATGTTCTCTTTGATCATGTGCATGGGAACGTGGCCAGGGCCTTCGTTCATGACTTGCACGTCCTGTTGCCACGCCCGTTCGGTGAGTTCTCCTTGAGTCTTGAGCTCGGCGAACTGAGCCTCGTCGTTGGCATCTTCGATGGAGCCCGGGCGAAGGCCGTCGCCAATCGAGAACGAGACGTCGTAGGCAGCCATGATCTCGCAGATCTCGTCCCAATGGGTGTAGAGGAAACTCTCCTGGTGGTGGGCGAGGCACCACTTGGCCATGATCGATCCGCCTCGGCTCACGATTCCGGTTCTGCGTTTGGCGGTCATCGGGATGTAGCGCAGCAGGACGCCCGCATGGATCGTGAAGTAGTCGACGCCTTGTTCAGCCTGTTCGACCAGGGTGTCGCGGAACATGTCCCAGGTCAGTTCTTCAGGACGACCGTCGACCTTTTCGAGTGCTTGATAGATGGGCACGGTACCGATGGGCACAGGTGAGTTGCGGAGGATCCACTCACGCGTCTCGTGGATGTTCTGACCGGTCGACAGGTCCATGACCGTGTCGCCGCCCCAGCGAATGGCCCACACCATCTTCTCGACTTCCTCTTCAATGGAGGACGTCACTGCCGAGTTGCCGAGATTGGCGTTGATCTTCACCAGGAAGTTGCGGCCGATGATCATCGGCTCCAGCTCCGGGTGGTTGATGTTCGCTGGGATGATGGCGCGGCCGCGGGCCACTTCGGAGCGAACGAACTCGGGAGTGATTTCGGCGGGGATGGCAGCTCCGAAGCTCTCGCCCGCGTGCTGGTGATCGATGTCGGCAGCCATGGCGCGCTTCTGGTTCTCGCGAATCGCGATGAACTCCATTTCGGGAGTGACGATGCCGCGCCGCGCGTAGTGCATCTGAGTCACCCGCTGGCCGGCTCGTGCGCGTCGCGGTGTGGCGGTCGCCTCGAGACGTATGGCGTCGAGCGAGCTGTTGGAGGCGCGCAGCTTGCCGTAGCCGGAGGTCGGCTCACTGAGGACTTCGGTGTCCCCTCGCTCTTCGATCCAGGCCTCGCGAAGGGGAGGGAGGCCGCGGCGCACGTCGATGGGCGCATCCGGATCCGTGTAAGGGCCCGAGGTGTCGTAGACGAGGAAAGGCGGGTTTTTGATGAGGCGCCCATCCTCGCCCGAGCCTGGAGAGCTCTCGCGCGTTGGTTGGAGGGAGATCTCTCTCATGGGGACGCGGATCGAGGGGCTGCTGCCCTCGACGTAGATCTTGCGAGAACGGGGTAGGGGGTCGCGAGTGACGCGTGAGCTCGCTCCCGGGATTCGGTCGGCTACTGCCATGGTGACTGCCCTCTCAGGCTGGCCCCGGCTCAAGGTGATGCTTCTGATGCCTCGGCTGGAGCCGAGAGACGAAGCACCGCGTTCCCTACGCCGGTCTCAACCGGTAGCTCGAGCGCCAGGCGCCCGACAGGTTCCAGGGCTTCGAGGTGTCTCGGTCGTCGTGTCGTCGACCGTAACCCCGTCTCAGGCCGTACCTGCGGCCACACCCAGCGTTGTTCTGAGACCATTATGCCGCAAGTGCCGAAGTGGGGCCGGTCTCCCGACAGGATTGAGCTGACGGGGGCGTGTGCTTCCGCTGCGGCTCTCACCCCGGTGACCTGTGTCACGATGTCTTCATGTCGAGTCGACAGCCCGGGACGGAAAGCGACCTGTGGCGCCAGGTGCACAGTCGAGAGACGACGAGTGAGCTTGGGCATTGGCAGACCGTCCAGCGACCTGCACACCCGCTTCTTCGAGGTTTGGTGTCCGCTCACCAGGGATATGTCGAGAGGCGGGCAGCGTTTGGTGCTCGCCTCGAGCTTCCGCATTCAGGACTCGTTCTCATCATCAATCTGCGCTCCGGGCTGAGCATCGCCAGCGCGCAGGCCGGTGTCGCCGACGATCGGGGCTCGCAGCGACGTGACTTCGTCGCAGGAATTCATGATCACGCTGTGGCGGTGGCAAGCGATGGTTTGCTGGAGTGTCTCGAAGTCAAGCTGTCGCCAACGGCCGCCCACGCACTTCTGGGAGTCCCGCTGAACGAGCTCCGCAATACCAGCGTCTGTCTGGAGCAGGCTCTCGGTTCGCGTTTCCACCACATGCGAGAGCGACTCGGCGAGCTCTCTAACTGGCAAGACCGCTTCGACCTGGTGGATCGCTTTCTCCTGGAGAAGCTGACGACACCCGTGCAGGGGGCGAGAGAGGTCGCCTGGGCTTGTGGACGACTCGTGAGCTCTGCGGGTTCCCTGGCGATCAGCGAGCTGGCTCGCGAGCTCGGCTATAGCCGTAAACACGTGGCAACGCTGTTCAAGACTCACGTTGGCGTTTCGCCAAAGGTCTACGCTCGCATCATCCGTTTCGAGCACGCTCGCGCACGGCTCGATGAGCTGGCCAGCCTCTCGTCCGCAACTCGTCAGGACGGTCTTCATGTCAGAGAGTCACCGCGCGGTCTCGGCGAGTTGGCTCTCGACTTCGGCTACTACGATCAGGCGCACTTCAATCGTGAGTTTCGCGACCTCGCCGGCGTGAATCCGCGGGACTACCTGCGCCGCGCGATGCCCGACGGCGGCACCCTGGCGGGCGGCTAGGACAGTTCCGAAGTCGGCAGGTTACGTTTGTCCAAGACCGCTCTGGCGGCTGGACTCTAGGGTTCTTTCCGTAGAGAAGCTGGAGATGATTCCAGTTTCGAGACCACTACGGGAGGTACCACATGGCCGAAGGACAGACACCGCAACCGAGTGTGCCGAGGCTCTATCCCGCCTTGAGTTATGACGAACCGGGGCTGGCGATCGAGTGGCTCGAGAAGGCTTTTGGCTTCGAGGCCGGGATGGTCTCGCGTGATGAGGAAGGAAAGATCGTTCACGCTGAGCTGAGCCTCGGAGATGCGACCGTGATGCTCGGCTCAGCTCAGCCGGACAGAGGTTGGCTCAGCCCGCGGGGCCAGGGCGGGTCGGTGAATCAGACTCTCTATGTAGCGCTCGACGATCCTGACCGACACCATGACGTGGCGCGGGCGGCCGGCGCGGAGATCGTCATCGACCCTGCGGATACGGACTATGGCTCGAGGGAGTACACGGCGCGGGACCTCGAGGGCCACGTGTGGAGCTTCGGCACCTATCGGCCGGGCACTGACGCAGATCAATGACCAAGAGCTGCTGCCCCCGTCAGGGTGTGGGGATGTCGAAGTGCTCCCTCGCGAACGGAGACCCGGTGATCCATCCGAGCGCGACGAGAAAGCGATCGACGGCCTCGAGGGTGAGAACGAACGTTCGACCTGAGTCGTGATCACGCTCGAAGAAGGTGTGTGGACGGCCCTCGAAACCCATGAGCTCGGCACGGTTTCCGGCCTCCTTCATTCTGTGAACAAAACCGACGACCTGTTCGTAAGGCACGAGGTGGTCTGCGGTGCCGTGAAAGATCACCGTCGGCGGAGCGCCGGGCCGGATGTGATGGAGCGGTGAAATGGCGAGTGCGTCGCTGAGCACGGAGACGGGACCTGTGCGATAGCCGTCGAGGTCGACGGGGGGACTCCACAGAAAGAGCACGTTCGGATGGGCGCTCAGAGCCAGGTCGTCGTCTTCGTGATTCGTACCTTCGACGAGAGCCGTGCATACGGCGAGATGGGCGCCACTGGCTGCGCCCCCGGCCGCGATGCGGTCGGGATCGATAGCCAGCTGATCGGCGCGGGAGCGCAACCAGCGGATGGCGGCTTTGGCGTCGCGTACTGCGTCGTGTGGAGTCGTACCGTGTCGATCTCGGACGCGATAATCGGCGAGCACGCTCACCATTCCGCGCTCTGCCAGGTAGCGAGCGTGGGGTAGGAACTGGTCGACCGAGCCTTCGCGCCAGTCGCCTCCGAAGAAGAAGACGATGACCGGCCGGCCACGGTTCGATTGGCCGCTAGCCGCGTTTTGGCGCTTCTTGCTGCGCCTGCGCGCGCGACGGTCTCCCGGATCCGGCTGCTGCGAGCGCAGCGTCGCCGGGGGCTCGAGGATGTACAGCTGCAGCGCCGCGACACCGTCGTCTCGATAGACGTGCGCGGTCGCGCCTTCGAGCGCCGTCGCCTGGCTTGGCAGTGACTGTGATTGCGGCGCCGCACGTCCCGACGCGAGCCCCGTGACGAGGAGCGCCGCAGCAAGCACACGGGTCGCCGTCGCGACGTCAGGCATCACGCCCCCGGGGCCAACGTCTCCAACAGCGCGAGATCGGGGCCAGGCTTGCCGTCGGTTCGAAATGGCTGGATACACACATGACCGGCACCGGCCTCCCAGTGCCCTTGGATCCGAGCCTGCAACGCCTCGGCGCTACCCCAGCCGATGAGAGCATCGACGAGTCGATCGCTGGCGTTGCCTTCGGCCCAGTCGCTCTCCTCGAACCCGAGCTCGGCCAGGCTCATCTGGTAGTTGGGAGCTCGGAGATAGTGAACCAGGTTGGCCCGCGCGATTTGACGGGCGAGATCAGGGTCCTCTGTACCGATGAGCATTTGCTCCGGGCACAGCCACGGGCCTTCGCCGAGGATCTCGCGAGCTCGGCGCGTGTGCTCTGGAGTCACCAGGTAGGGGTGAGCACCCTGGCAGAGCTCGGCGGAGAGCGCGAGCATCTTGGGCCTGAGAGCGGCAATGACGATCGGTGCCTCGGTCTCGGGTTGGGGGCCCAGGTAGCGAGCCTGGTCGATGGCTTCGAGCACCGAGCGCATCTTGCCGAGAGGCTTCTGCCACTCGTGTCCTCTGAACCCCGCGACGAGGTGAGGGTGGGAGACGCCGAGACCGAGGATGAACCGGCCTGGGAGCATGTCGCCAAGGGTCTTCAAGATGGACTTGTAGCCCACCGCGTCTCGCGCGTAGATGTTCGCGATTCCGGTCGCGAATGCGAGCTTGTCGGTCTTGGCGGCGAGATACCCGATCAAGGCAAACGGATCACGACCGACGGCCTCCGGTATCCACAGTGTGCTGTAGCCCCACTCTTCGATCTTCTGTGCGAAGTCCGCTGCGTCGGTGAAGGAGAGAGCGTCGAGCGAGCTCCAGACTCCGAGTTTTCCTGGTAGCGAGCCCGTTGGGGCTTGGAATGTCATCTGGCGGCTCCTAAGGCGAGGTTGAGGTGGTTCGGGCGGCCCGTTGGGCGATGGCTTCGGCCGCCACGCGCGCCTGTTCGGACGGCTGTTTGGTGGGTGAGAGTCTGCCAGCCGCGTTGTGCGGGTCCGTGTCGATGTCGTCGAGGACGAGATCCCCACTCAGAACTGACGCCTTCCACGAAAGCTGCTCGGCCTCGCGTTCGTGGAACTCGGGCATGACCTCCCGGGCGAACAGCTCGAGGCTGCTGCAAATGTCTTCGTGACTGTTCTTGCCGGCCTGATTCAGGAGGATGACCTGATCCACATGAGCCTTCTCGAGTTCGAGGAGCCGCTCGCGGATGGTCGCTGGTGACCCGATCAACTCGCTGTCGGATCGCCTCTCGCCCTCCGGGGTCTTCTTCCACTCCTGGTAGCGCTTCCAGAAGTCGTTCTCACCTGGTGCAAATGGACCCTCCTTGCTGTAGAGCTGGAGCGCAAACTGAAAGAAGGTCCAGCCGTCCGACTTCTGGATGGCTTCTTCGTCGGTCTCGCAGCACATGAAGCCGCCGACTACTGCGATGTTCGGATTCGTCGAGTAGTCGCAGAGGCGCTGCTGATGATGGACGAAGGTGTTGTAGTAGGCGTTCACCCAGGCCTGAGCAGCATCCAGATCGACGAACTTGAAGCACAGCGCTCCCATGCCCCGGTGAGCTGCGTAGCGGATGGTGTCGAGTTGCGAGCACGCGACCCAGAGAGGGGGATGGGGGCGTTGCAGGGGCTTCGGAATCACGTTGCGGAGCGGGAAGTCGAAGTAGCTGCCATGAAACTCCCAGCCCTCCTCCCAGAACATCGGGAGGGTAGCTTGAACGGCTTCTTCCCAGACTGTCCGCTTGTCACGAAAGCGCCGGCCGAAGGGGTGGAGCTCTGTGACGCTGGAGCCTTCACCCAGGCCAAGCTCGACCCGGCCATCACTGACGAGATCGAGCGTCGACACCCGCTCCGCAACTCGCGCGGGATGGTTGGTCGTCAACTGGACGATGCCGTGTCCCAGTCGGATGTTGTGAGTCCTCTGGCTGGCTGCCGCCAGGAACACCTCCGGCGCCGAGGAATGAGAGTACTCCTCGAGGAAGTGGTGCTCGACTTCCCACGCGTAGTCGTAGCCTAGACGGTCGGCCAGCTCGATCTGTTCGAGCGAGTCTTTGAAGAGCCGGTGCTCGCTATCCTCGTCCCATGGCTTCGGAAGCTGATGTTCGTAGAAGATGCCGAACTTCATGAGGGACCTCCTCGATCTCGCACTCCGCGGGATGCGCTACCTTGCTAACTGACAGACCACACCCTGACGCAGGTGTGCTCACAACGCCACCTGACACTCTCGTCGGTGAGGCGGCAGGCATCTTCGAGACCCACTAAGGACGCACCAGAGCTTTGGGTGGCGATGGGAGGCCGAGTGTACCCTCCTCGCGGAGGAGGGACGTGAGCGGCGTTGTCCCCGACGTGGAGGGGCGAGCGGGTCAGCCAGCCGGAGCGCTGGCTCCTACCAAACGCTTCAGGAGTACGCGGGCGGCTGCGATGGCTCGCCGATCTTCGACCAGCTGTTGGGTTCGGGGAGCCTGATCGACGACCTCCTGGAGAAGGAGAATGGCTCGTCGACTGTCGCGCTCCAGCTCCCAGACGGCCTGCGCGAGGAACGCTCTGTTGAGCGGGTTGTCAGGGCCGAGCTCGAAAGAACGCTGAAGGAGCTCGAGTGCCCGTCCCCGATCGATCCAGCCGGTAATCAGCGGGATTCTGGGCGTCAAGTGATGAAGGCGCCCCAGGATCCGAAGCGCTCCCGCTTGTTCGTAATGAGGGTCCAGGATGCTTGCAGCCTCACCGAGCTCGAGCACCTTGCGCGCGGCTCCGCGCCGGACTGCTGCGATCTTCCCGAACGACTCCGCCCAAAGTCCCCAATGCATGGCTCCCCAGAAGAACAGGGCGCCTGCCTGGTCGACGTCTCTGAGCAGGGACGGCAGAGCTGAGGCATGAATACCGTTGAGCGACTTTCGTCCGACGCGCAGCGCCAGGTGCTCATAGCCGGTCTCGAACAGCTGCGTGCCTCGCTCGTAGAGGGCCTTTCGTCGCTCCACCGAGACGAGCGCGTATTCGGCTTCGAAGAACAGAGTGTGCAAGAGCTTGACTCTGACTTCCAGGTCGTCCTGGCGAATGTCGAGGGCTTGCGAGTAGGCAGCATTGGCCTGTCGGATCCGATCGGGACTGGCCCATGCACCTTCCGGATTCTCGGCTCGTCGCTCAAAAGCTTCGTCACCGCTCCTCACGAGCTGCTCGAATGACTCGTGGTTCTGCGCATGGACTGCCGTGAGAGAGAGGAAGGCACCGATCACGACGCTCGACAGAGTCGTCACGATGGTCGTCACGGTCGTCCGTGTCTTGGGACGCTGGGGTGCCGCCCAGGTGACACCGGGTGTCAGTGAGGTATGCGATGTGGACATGGCAACGAGCTCGAGGGTCGTGGGAATTGACGGTGGGGATGAGACGTGAGCTGGCGAGAGGGTGCGCAGAAACGTGGGCTGCCGGCGCGTCAGCTGATCGAGAACAGCGGTTTTGTTGCCCTGTCAGCCTGAGATTTTGCTCTGAGACATGCATCAATTGGCAAGATCAATGCCAGCCAATTGCGCGGTATTCTGAGAGGTGAGGGCGTCGCTAGGCGGTGATTCCTCGATAGACCTTCGGAAGGACCCCAGGGAGCGCGGCGGTCTCGTCGATCACGAGGTAGCGCCGGTCCGGGCACATGTCTCGGAGATAGTCGTGTCCTGCTGGGTCGACAGTGATGCAGAAGGTGTGAACGCCGCGGCGCTGGGCTTCAGACAAGGCCTTTTGCGTGTCCTTGAGCCCGTAGCGGCGATCGCCGCGCTCACTTCCGTAGTCGAAGTCCTGAGGATATCCGTCGCTGATGATGATCAGGGCCTTGAGTTTTTCGGGCTGACGCTCCAGCTTGTGCACGGCATGGCGAATGGCCGGGCCCATTCTGGTGGACTGTTTCGGCTCCATGGCGGCCACCCGACCCTCGATCACGGCGCTCCACTCCTCGTCGAGCTCTTTGGCGACGTAGAAGTCGACAGCCTTGCGTCCGTAGCCAGAGAAGCCGTAGACGCCGTAGCGGTCGCCCAGTGTCTGGAGAGCATCGGCCATCAGAACGATAGCCTCCTTTTCGATGTCGATCACCCTACGGCGGGGAGCTTGCTCTTCCAGCGCTCCGGACCAGGAAGTCTGATCGAGGATGTCGACGAACTCGTAGCCCGGATAACCATCCGAGGGCGGCTGCGGGACGCTCGTTTCGTCCAGATCATCTGATGCGTCGGTATCGGTAGAAGCCGACAGGTCGACGAGAAAGACCGCCGCCACGCTCCGCTGTTGGCGAAACTTCTGTTGGTAGAGCCGATCGCTCGGACTGGCCCCTGCTTTGCGGTCGCAACGCGCTTCGATGGCCCGATCGAGATCCAGCTCGTCGCCGTCGACCAGGCCGCGGATGCGTTCGTAGGCTTCCGGCCGAAGCCGCTCGAATTGATGGCGTATCTGGGCGAGACGCTCGGCGTGTCGCTCGCGAGTCTGCTGAGCGAAGTCGCCGCCCTTGTCATCGAGTTTGCGCTCGACGAGGCGGCACCAGTCGTTGCGGTAGTCGGCAAGATCGAGGTCCCACTCCGGGTAGAGATAGACCCGATCTTGCGTCCGATCGATCCGCGGCGCCGTCAACCGCTCCAGAGACTCCTGGACAGCCTCCAGAGTCTCGTCGTCCGGGGGGCCGTCCTGATCGAGTCGTTCGGTCACCTCGGTGTCGAGATCATGGTCGAGCTGCATGAGTCCGGAGAGTGCCGAGAGATCACCGTCCATGATCTGGATGGCCCCGAGCTCGTCCATCTCGATGCGCACCCTGAGCTCGTCCGCGACGCTCTCGTCGAGGAAAGGCTCGACTTCGTCGAAGAGTTGCCTGCTGAGCTCGAGAGCGGCGACGTGTCCCTGGAGGGCAACCGGGTCGAACGATCCCTGCCAGGGAAGGGTCACGGAGGGTTCGTTCGCACCCACGAGTTCCAGGTCGTCAGCCGAGACTGCGTCGACCGCATCGAGCACCAGCTCCGCGATGTCGGCCGCGGACGAACCCGAGCGCGCCTGGGCTGCCAACTCACCCGCAGGACCGCTGGCTACGGCTTCGCCGAGATGGAGGAGCAGGGGCCACAATGCGAGTTGGACATGAAGAGGCTGGTCTTCGATCAGCGCGTCACGACGCTCGAGCTCTGCTCGCGCCAGCACGCCGAGGTCGCGGCTGTACCCCGGATAGACATGCGCGAGATGGGCGTCTGCCCGAGCGTGCTCGAGCCGCCTGAAGATCTCGAGCGCCGCCGCAGGCTGGCCAGAGTGCTGGGCGAGGCGTTCGATCGGAAGTTGCTGGTCTCGGACTGTGGGCCCGTGATCACGATGCGCAGTCCGTCTCGCAAGGATCTCCGTGACGTCCTGTCGAGAGAGGCTGAAAGCCCCACTGCGATGCAGGGTGAGCTGATGCAAAACCACGAGTCGATAGGCCAGCCGATTGAGGGCGCGGTCGGGATAGGCGCTGATCAGGCGAGGCAGCTCGATGGTGTGGAGATCGAGAGTCTTTGCGACTTCATGGTCGGGGTCGTGATCGAGCCAGGTCGACTCCCGCTCCTCGCGGCGAACGTCGATCGGGCGACCGAACATCGCCTCGGCGAAGTACCTCAGGACGTCGACGCAGCTCTCCAGGTCGGCGCTCAGCTCGAGCGAGCTCAAACGCTGGGTGGAGCGAGAGGTTTCGGCGCGCAGATAGGGCTCGGCGTGCGCGGGGTCGGGGCCTTTGGACACAGTCGCCGCTTCTGTAAGCCAAGGCATGAGCTGACTCGGACTCAGCCGTCGCAAGAGGTCTGGGAGTACCTCCCGGAGCGCTGGACCCAGAGCAGGGTGGGCGTCTTCGATTTGCACGCCAACCTCGACCAGATCCTCCGCGTCGGAAGACTCGCGGTGCCCGGTCATTCGAAGGAGATCTTCGAAGAACTCACGTGCAGCCGGGGTAGCGGCGGCGTTCGAGGGCGACCCGGAGGTCGGACGATTGAGACTCATCGACTGTGTCTCCTCACGTTCGGCCAGGAGTCTGCTCGGGCCGTGAGGAGTCGCTTCACGGGAAGATGGTGGCGACGACCTCGGACACTGCGAGTTGGAGGTCGCTGTCGTCGGCAACGGCGCGACTGATGGCGACGTCGCAAGCCCTTGCCGGCTGGACACCTCGACGGATGAGGCGTCCCGCGTAGATCAACAAGCGTGTGCTGGCGCCCTCCTCGAACCCGTGGTGCTGGAGCTGCCTGATGCGTTCTCCCAGGATGGACAGACGATCGGCACTGGTCTCGTCGACCCCCGACTCGGTCGCGATCACTCGAGCCTCGAGCTCGCGGGGTGGATAGCCGAGCTCGATGGCTATGAAGCGCTGGCGGGTACTCGGTTTCAGGTCTTTGAGAATGCTCTGGTAGCCGGGGTTGTAGGAGAGGATCAGGAGTGAGTCGGGATGAGCTCGCAGAGAGATCCCCTGTTTCTCGATCGGCAGCATCCTGCGGTGGTCGGTCAATGCGTGAATGAGGACGGTCGTGTCCTTGCGCGCCTCGACGACCTCGTCCAGATAGCAGATCGCTCCGCTGCGCACGGCACGCGTGAGTGGACCGTCGATCCACGCGGTCTCGTCACCCTGGAGGAGATAGCGCCCTACGAGGTCGGTCGCACTGAGATCCTCGTGACAGGCGACTGTGACCAGGGGCTCGTCGATCTTGCGCCTGCGCTCCGTGGCGTGTTCGCCTCGGTAGAGACGATGTGTCATGGCTTCGATGAAGCGGGTCTTGCCACAACCCGTTGGCCCCTTGAGGAGCACTGGCAGCCGCTCGCGGTAGGCGGCCAAGAAAACGTCGGCCTCGTCACCCTGAGGGAGGTAGAAGGGTTCGGCCTCCGGCCTCTGCTCGGTCTCGGTGGTCAAGGAGTCCGCAAGTGGAGGCACGGAGGGTGTCGGGGTGGTCATGGTGGTCCGATGTTGAAGCGGTCTCGAGTGGCACGACTGGTCCCGAGAGGTGGCAACTGGTCCCGAGAGGTGGCAACGTCGTGGCCGACGGGGCGCATGGTAGCAGCGGTTCCGTCGCTGAGTCGTGACAACCTGCGGCTCGCGACTGCGGGAGGTGGCAAGAGGATTGGGGTGGCGAGCGTTTGACTTTTGTCTTATCTCGAGTACTATTTTGATAGGCCAAAAACATCCAGGTGCAACTACACGTGAGACTTCTGCGATGGACTTCGAGACTCGACACCACCAAAACACCACTCCTCATCGGACCTCCGAAACGTGGGCCGCGGGCTGGGGCCAGCTCGGCGCAGTTGCGCTCTTGCTCTTTTCAGCAGGAACGGCAGACGGATCCACCAGCGACTCGAGCTGCGATCGGCAGTTGGAGGTGCGGTCGGCGTCGCACGCCGGGGCCGTCGTCGAAGGAGCGACGGTGTCCATTGTCAAGGGTTCAGGTCGGTTCGACACTGACGCTCGGGGAAGGGTCTGTCTGGACTTCGTTCCTCCGGGTCGCTACGACGTCGTCGTGACCGCTCCCGAGCACGCGGTGGCCGTGGCGAGCGTCGTGCTGGACGCCACCACAGTCTGGGGGGAGCCACTCGAGGTTCGTCTGGATCCCGCATTTGGGCATGAGATCGTGGTGACTGGTACCCGGACGCTCAAGAAGCTGCAAGAGGTACCCATCCATGTTCAGCAGATCGATCGCGAACAGATGACGGCTTCGGCGGCGCGCACCCTCGCAGACGCCGTCGAATTCAGTAGCGGAGTACGGGTCGAGAGCAACTGTCAGAACTGCAACACCTCGCAGATTCGCATGTTGGGCCTCGAAGGACCGTACTCCCAGGTTGTCATCGATGGCCAGCCGACCGTCTCCTCACTGGCCATGGTCTATGGAATCGAGCAACTGCCCGCGCGGCTGATCGACACCATCGAGGTCGTCAAGGGGGGAGGCTCCGCACTCTACGGCGCCGGCGCAGTCGGTGGCACGATCAACTTGATACCGCATCAGCCAGATCACACCCACGTGGAACTGAGTGGAAAGTGGTTGGAGATCGCGGACGAGCCCGGAGGCTCGCTCGACGCCGTGCTCGATTGGGCCTCGACGGATCGCGAGCGGACGCTGACGACATTCGTCCAGACGGACGAGATCTCCGCTGCTGATATCGATGGCGACGACTTCAGCGAGGTGACCGAACGGTCCCTGTTTGCCTTCGGGGCTCGCTTCGAGCAGTTCGCCCTGGACAACTCGGCTCGTCTGGTCGCCGATCTCTCCTACACTGACGCCGAGCGCCGTGGGGGAGACCTCGTCAATTTCGATCGACCTGCTGACCAAACGCTACTGACCGAGGAGATCCTGAGTCAGCGCGAGGGTGCCACTCTCTCGTGGCTGCACTCTCGCTCCGCGAGCTTCGACTACCGGGTGGCTGTGTCCTGGGCGGACACCGATCGGTCGAGCTACTACGGAGGCGACTTCGACCCGAATGCCTATGGCTCGAGTCACAATCCGGTGCTGGTACTGGACTCTCAGTTCAATCGACACGCAGAGAAGTCGACCCTGACCTGGGGGCTCCAAGCGAGTCGTGACGAGATCGAAGATGTTCAGCTCGGCTACGGGCGTGAGATTCAGGAGTCCTACGAGACTGCCGCTCTCTTCCTACAGGACGATCGCAAGATCTCCGGGAACGTCACGGCGCTCTACGGGCTGCGGGTCGACACTCACACGGCTCTGGAAGATCCCATCGTCTCTCCCCGAGCGGCCCTGATGTATTCACCTACCTCGAGTGTCACGATCCGCGGTTCGGTCGCGCGTGGGTTCAGGCCGCCTGCAACCTTCGATGAGGATCTCCACATCAGCCTCGTTGGCGATGGCATCGGTCAGGTCGTCAGAAACTCGCCGAGCCTGGTCGAGGAGACTTCCACCGCCTACCTGCTCAGCTCCGAGTGGCGACCGAACTTCGCGGGCAAGGGCAGTGCGGCTATCGAACTCAACGCATTCCGCACCGATCTCTTCGACCTGTTCGATGATCGCGAGACCGACGATCCGACGACAGCTGCTCTCGAGCTGACGAAGATCAACCATTCGGGTGCCCGCGTACAGGGAGTCGAGCTGGCTGCAGCTGTGAGATGGGGCAGTCGACTGTCGGGTGAGCTCGGGCTCGTGCGCCAGTCGGCCAGATTCGACGAGCCAGAGGCTGATTTCGGGAGTCCGGTCTTCCTGCGCACTCCTGAGAGTTATGGGAGCCTGGCGTTGAGGTACGCCCCTGCCGATCGGTGGAACCTGTTTCTCGGTGTGTTGTACACGGGCTCGATGCAGGCGGCACACTATGCGGGCTTCATCGAGGAGGACCGACTAGAGACCACCCCGAGCTTCTTGACGGTAGACTTCAACGTGTCCAGGACGTTTGCCACGCCGGGGGATCACGAGTTCGTGGTGACTCTGGGACTGCGCAACCTCACTGACGAGTATCAGGAGGATCTGGACCAGGGACCAAGCCGAGACTCGAGCTATGTCTACGGCCCGCGCTTTCCGCGGTCCCTGTTCGTGGGCTTCCGTCTAGGTCTCTAGTGTTTCTTCGAGCGATCGCTGGGAGGGGCCTGGTCGCGTTCTTCGCGGCCGCCGCTCTCGCGCCTCCGGTGACGGCCGAGTCTGCACAAAGGCTTCACGAGCCCATCGCCGACCTCGACGGCCGGGTCTGGACGGAGAGTGACCTGGAAGGGCGATGGGTCCTGCTGGACTTCTGGGCGACCTGGTGCACGCCGTGCCGTGCTGAGGTTCCTCATCTCAAGGACCTCTCCCGACGCTTCGCGGATCACGACCTGATCGTGCTCGGCGTCAGCGTGGACCGGAAAGAGCGGAGAGGAGTTCTGAGATTCCTTCGCCGACTCGGTGTCGACTGGCCACAGTTTCACGACGGTCGCGGGTTCGATGGCGACCTCGTGCGTCGGTATTCGGTAGAAAGCGTGCCCGCTTCGGTGCTGCTGGATCCGAGTGGTCGGACCGTGGCGCGCAACCTCCGTGGCCAGGTTCTGGTCACGGCAGTCGAATCTCTCCTCGGCAACGGACGCGAGTCGGCTGGTGAAGCCCGCAAAGAAGGAAAATCACCCGAGATAGCTGGTCCTGGTTTGCTCCTGGTTCCACCGTGCAGTCGCTCGTCAAAGAGCAATGCCCTGATCGAGAAGCTGAGCCTCGGCCTGCTCTTGCCAGCCTCGGTTCGCTGCTGGCGACGCCGGGCTCGGATGGAGAATCTGGCCGATTGCGACGTCGAGTCCTCGCAGCGCCCGCTCAGCTCGCTTGCGGGCAAAAGCCCCCACGCCGATCACACGCGCCGGACCGAGATGCTCGACGCTAGCTCTGAGCGCGAGATCGCACAGCTCCATGAGCGGTTCTCTCTGCGCGGCCTCGATCTTGTCCGGTGTGAGATTCCTCCCGGACTCCTCGAGAAAAAGCAGAGGACAGTGATTGAGTACGAAGAAGCGTTCGAAGAAGGCACGTGGCGATCGGAACCGTGATGCCGCCCATCCCCAGAGTCGATCACCGCTGACCTCCTGGCGGCGGCAGGAGAAGCCGTCGATTGGGCGCTTGGGGTGCTCTGCCGCGGGCTTTCCGACCTCCAGATCGCCCAACTCCAACCAGTCGCGGACCCAGGACACCGCACCAAACGGCACACCCGTTTGCGCCATGCCCCAGGGGCCCGGGTTCATTCCGAGAAGCAGCGACCGGTCGCCGCGCGAGCAACCCTCGCCGAAACGTTCGAGATAGGCCCGATGAGGAGCCCATGCATACTCGAGAGGGTTGTAGACGTGGGCCACCGGGCCGGAGAAGGGCAACCTGCTGACGTCGGCAGACAGTTGCTCGGCCAGATCCGCGAGAGTCATGACGGACGATGCTATCCGTCCACGCGTCCAGCAGCGTCGAAAGAGCATGGCGGAGCCTTGGCGGGCACCCTTGGCTTCCCGATGAGGCGAGCCGAGACGGCCAGCGGGATCGAGTCCCGTCTCTCGAATATGCTGCGCCCTCGATTGAGCAACTCTCGAAAGGCACAGGCGCGACCGTCTGGCCTTGAAACCTACGCCCGAGGAGGCACGATGCAGTTTCTGCACACGATGGTACGAGTGTCCAACGTCGATGAGTCCCTGGCGTTCTATTGCGATCACCTGGGCCTGAAGGAGGTTCGGCGCTACGAGAACGAGGCTGGCCGCTTCACCCTGATCTTCCTGGCCGCCCCGGAGGACCTCGAGCTCGCAGAGCAAAGGCAGGCTCCGCTTCTCGAGCTCACGTACAACTGGGATCCGGAGGAGTACAGCGGCGGTAGGAGCTTCGGTCACTTGGCATTCAGGGTGAACGATATCTACGAGACCTGTCGTTCGCTCGCCGAGGCCGGCGTGGTCATCAATCGCCCTCCACGGGACGGCCGGATGGCGTTCGTGCGTTCGCCCGACGGCATCTCCGTCGAGTTGCTTCAAGCGGGAGACGCACTCGAACCCTGCGAGCCCTGGGCAAGCCAGCCGAACGTTGGAACGTGGTGATTTCCGAGGCTCGAGGCTGCTCGATCGCCAGAGTTTCGCGCACTGCTAGAAGAGCGCGCTCGAAGCGCTAAGATCGGCGCCCATTGCTCGCGACGGCACGAGGCCCGCGCGCCGTGCTCGCCCGGTTTCGGCGATTCGGACGCGGCCGTTTTCTTCGCAGGGCAACGCTCAGAGACCGAGTGGCCCGATGAGATCGGGTGGAACCGGTCCCAGCGAATCATCGAATAGCACTCACGAAAGGAAGGGCGTTGTGCGTATCGAACTGACCAAGGAACACGAGCTGATCAGGGCGAGTGCGCGCGAGTTTGCCCAGCAGCACATCGCTCCCATTGCCGCCGAGTTCGACGAATCGGGAGAGTTCCCGATC
>JANQPS010001215.1 GCA_028285365.1 Thermoanaerobaculia bacterium
CGTCGCTGACGCGCTGACGGGAATGCACGACCTCACTCGCGCGGTGCGCGCGCAGGTGCCGGATCACCTCGTAGGGCTGACGGGCTCCGCCGGCAAGACGACCACCAAAGAACTGCTCGTGCTCATGCTGGCCAAGCGCTTTCGGACGGTGGGCTCGCCTGGAAACCTCAACAATCTCTACGGCTTTCCGATCGCTCTGCTGGGGATCCCGGACGATACGGAGTGGATGGTGGCCGAGATGGGAATGTCGACGCCTGGAGAGCTGGGCGGCGTCAGCGAGCTCGGAAGCCCGGACGTCGCCCTGTTCACGAACGTCCGAGCCGTCCACCTCGAGGCTTTCGAGAGTGCGGAGCACCGAGCGTCGATCGACGACATCAGAGAAGCCAAAGCCGAGCTCCTCCAGGGTACGACACCCGCCACCCTGGTCGTGGCGAACGCGGCGGATCCGGCTGTCGTCGACATCGCGTCTCGACATCTTGCTGTCGGTGGCGAGGTCGCTGGCTTCGCCTTCTCGCGCGACGAAGCCTTGACTTCGTGTGGGTTCCCGGTCGATCTCTGGGTCGAAGACTACGAGGCCTTCGAGCTCGAAGGTGTGGGCTCGGCTGGGCGATTCAAGCTCGTGTCGTCGAACGGCGAGAGCCAACAGGTCGAGCTGCCGATGCACGGCCGAGTCAACGCCGAGAACTGTCTCGCAGCCGCCACCTGTGCTCGGCGCTTGGGAGTTCGGCTCGCCGAGATCGCGGCTGCAGTAGCAGGTGCGAAGCTGCCGTCGGGGCGCGGTCGGATCGTTGTACTCGACTGTGGAGCTCGTCTCATCGATGATTCGTACAACTCCAACCCGGCGGCCCTGACTCTCGCTCTAGAGGCTGCAGCGTCGCTCGAGGGAAACCGCCACTGGTGTGTTCTCGGGGAGATGCGCGAGCTGGGAATGGACGCCGTGGCTCTGCACTCGGAGGCCGGTGAGGACGTTGCGCGCGCCGGCTTCGATCCCGTGGTCGGAGTGGGCGAGCTGGCTCACGACCTCGTGCAGGCCGCCGCCGCCGCAGGTGCTCGCACGGCCTGGTTCGTCTCGGCCGAGCAAGCAGCGTCGTGGGTTGCCGACGAGCTACGCGACGGCGACGTGTTGCTCGTCAAGGGTTCGAGAGGCGTTGCTCTCGAGCGGCTGGTGCGCAAGGTGTGCGATGGGCGTACCGGGGAGGACGGCTAGACGATGCTCTACCAGCTCCTCTTTCCGCTGCGCGAGACGTTGAGTGTTCTCAACGTCTTTCAGTACATCACCTTCCGCTCGGCTGGCGCGACGGTCACCGCCCTCCTGCTCTCCCTGCTCCTGGGGCCTCGGTTGATCGACTACCTCCGTCGCGCGCAGATCGGCCAGAGCATCAGGGAAGAAGGACCTCAGGCTCATCAGGTCAAGGCCGGCACCCCGACGATGGGTGGGTTGCTGATTCTGTTCGCCGTGATGATTCCGACGCTGCTGTGGGCAGACCTCGGAAACCGATTCGTCTGGTTGACCGTGGGCTCGACCCTTGCCTTTGGGCTGATCGGATTCCTCGACGACTATCTCAAGGTCCAGCGCAAGCACAATCAGGGACTGACGGCGCGCGGCAAGCTAGCGCTGCAGTTCGTCGCGGGCATTGCCGTGGGTCTCCTGGTGCTCCGTATCGAAGGTTTCGAGCCGGCGCTCACCTTCCCGTTCTTCAAGGACCTGGTGGTCGACGTCGGCATCTTCTACGTCGTGGTTGCCTCTGTCGTCCTGGTGTTCACTTCCAACGCGGTCAACCTCACCGATGGACTCGACGGCCTGGCCATCGGCGCGACTCTGGTCGCGGCGGCGAGCTATGCGATCTTCACCTACATCGCCGGCAACTCGATCGCTGCCCGTTATCTCCAGGTGTCTTATGTTCCCGGCGCCGGAGAGGTGGCGGTGTTCTGCTCGGCGCTGGTGGGTGCGAGCCTCGGCTTCCTCTGGTTCAATGCTCATCCCGCTGAAGTTTTCATGGGCGACGTGGGCTCGTTGTCTCTCGGTGGCGCCATCGGGACCGTTGCGCTCGTTGCCCGTCAAGAGATCGTGCTCGTGATCGTGGGCGGTCTGTTCGTGATGGAAGCCGTGTCGGTGATCCTCCAGGTGGCTTCTTTCAAGTACAGAGGGAAGCGGATCTTCCGGATGGCGCCGCTTCACCACCACTTCGAGTTGGCGGGCTGGTCAGAGCCCAAGATCATCGTGCGTTTTTGGATCATGGCGATCGTCTTCGCTCTGATGGGCCTGGCGACTCTGAAGCTGCGGTGATGTCGAGATGATGATGGCAACCGCGACTTCGGCTCCCGACCTGCGCACCGTGATTCCTGGTGACGGTCGGGCTCTGGTCTACGGCCTCGGGATCTCCGGTCGAGCGGCCGCTCGTCTGCTCCTGGCCCATGGCGCCCGCGTGCTCGGCGTCGACGACGGCTCGTTCGACGTC
>JANQPS010001217.1 GCA_028285365.1 Thermoanaerobaculia bacterium
AGGCTCGAGCCGCGATCGCTGCGTGCCGCTACCCGCCCGATGGCGGACGCTCTTTCGGGCCCATCCGCGCGGCTCTGTACGGTGGCCGCGGGTACGTCAAGGAGGCCAACGACGAGGTCGCATGTATTGCCATGATCGAGACCAAGGAGGGCCTCGAGAACCTCGACGAGATCGTCTCGACGCCTGGACTCTCCGGGGTGTATATCGGGCCCGGTGATCTGGCCTACGCTCTGGGTCTGCCGCCGGTCGGTGACACGGACGATCCGCTTCACGTGGAAACGGTCGAGCGCATCGTGGCCTCGTGCAAGAGCCACGGCGTGCCTGTCGGGATCCACACGGGCAGCGTCGAGTTCACGAAGAAGCGCCTGGCGACAGGTTTCGAGTTCGTCACTCTGGGGTCTGACGCCGGGATGCTCATGCAGGCAGCGGCCAGCGGCCTGGCTGCGGTTCGCCAGACTGAAGAAGAGGAGCGTGAGAGGACGGGGTACTGATGCCTGATGGCCTCGTTCATCAGGTCTCTCACCATAGGAGGGCGGTATGAGCCATAGTGGAAGGAGCCAGAGCGTGGAACGTGAAGCGGGCGCCGATACTCGGCATCCGCTGGTTGTCGAACAGCACGACCGACTGGAGCGTCAGCGCGACGAGATCTTCGCTCTGGGGCTCGAGCGCAATGTCGTCGAGCTCGAGCTCTTCGGGTACACAGTCCTAGAAGCCGTTCGCCCGCCGACCTTCTTCGAGGAGCTCCGGGAGAAGATTCTGGAGCTGGGCCGCGAGGACGAAGAGCTCGGCCGGACGATCAAGCTGGCTGGGCCTGACGGTGCGAGCTTCCTCGTGCGCGAGATGTTGGCGCGAGGGCGGATCTTCGAAGAGGCGGTCATGGCAGAGAAGCCGCTGGCTCTCGTGACTTACCTCATGGGCGAGAGCTGCCAGCTGAGCGCCGTCAACGGTCATGTCCGGGCTCAGGGCGACGTTCCTCAGGCCATGCATGTCGACACGCCGTTCATACCGGCTCCGCTTCCCGACTGGACGCACACCTGCAACGTCATGTGGTGTATGGACGATTTCGATCGCGAGTCTGGCGGAACTCTCGTCGTCCCGGGCTCTCACAAGACGTGCTCTCATCCTCTCACGGGACGCACGTCACGGAAGATGGCGATCCCCGTCGAGGCTCCCAAGGGGTCGGTTTTTGTCTTCTCCGGCAATCTGTGGCACGGAGCCGGCGCGCGGACCAAACCCGGCGTGAGGGTCGGGATGACGGTGTATTTCTCGAGGATGTATGCCCGTCCGCAGGAGCCCATCAACGAGCTCGTCTCGGACGAGATCGTGGCGCGCAACCCGCCGCGGTTCGCGGAGCTCGTCGGACGCCACAACCCGTATCCGTACCCTCTCGGGGCCTATGGCAAACAGGGCCCGAGAACGGTCGAGTTCCTCAACAAGACCAAAGACCCTCGCGGCTGACTCCCGCGTCTACGGTGACCTCTCTGACGGATCTACGTGCTCACCGCCTCGCTACCGAAACCGCGGCTCGTCCCACCACGGAAAGAAGCCTGGCAGATCCTCCGAGACCTTCATCTTGAAATCCGGTGGTCGCTTCTCCAGGAACGACGTGACGCCTTCGGCGGCGTCCGGCAGCTTCCCTAGAGTCGAGATGCCCCGGCTGTCGACCCGGTGGGCTTCCATCGGATGGTCGGCGCCCAACATGCGCCACATCATCTGACGCATCAGGGCCACCGAGACTGCCGAGCTGTTCTCGGCGATCTCTCGGGCCATTTCGGTCGCTCGCGGGAGCAGATCCTCGGGCGCGAGCAGCTCCGAGACCAGACCGCCGTCGAATGCTTCCTGCGCCGGGAAGACCCGACCCGAGTAGACCCACTGAGCGGCTTGGGCCATGCCGACCAGGCGTGGCAGGAACCAGCTGGAGCAGGCCTCCATGACGAGTCCGCGCCGGGAGAAGACGAAGCCGAAGCGAGCCTCGGTGGACGCGAGGCGCACGTCCATCGGCAACTGCATCGTGACACCGACTCCGACGGCGGGACCGTTGACTGCAGCGATGACGGGCTTCAGGCACTCGAAGATGGCGAGGGAGACGCGCCCGCCGCCGTCGCGCCACTGAGTCGGTGCCGAGCCTCCAGGACGATCCGACCTCTTTTCGACGTTGAACGTGTCGGCGCCCGCGGCGAGATCGGCACCAGCGCAGAATCCGCGGCCCTCACCCGTGACGATGACCGCACGGACCTCGTCGTCTCGATTGACCTTGGTGAACAGCTCGATCAGCTCACTCTGCATGTCACCGTTGAAGGCGTTGAGTCGGTCTGGTCGATTGAGAGTGACGGTCAACACGCGGTGGTCGACGCTTGTCTTGATGGCTTTGAAGCTCATGACGCTCTTTCTCCGATCGGGACGGGTCGGGAGGAGGTGGAGTTGCTCTTGGCGAGCGGCAGATTGTACTCAGCCGCTGCTGCGACTCAGTCGCCGCCGAACACCTCGTGGAGGAATTGTCGGATGGCTCCGTAAGCCTCCTGGTACTGCTCCATGTTGAAGGTTCCGTGGCCGCCCCCGGGGACCGTATGGAGCGTGTTCTTGACGCCTTTTCCTTCGAGGGCCTCATGCAAGCGGGTCGCATGCGCATACGGCACGATGTAGTCGGCGTCGCCGTGGATGGTGATGATGGGCGGCAGGTCGGAGCGCACGTGCGACAGTGGTGAGAGCTGTTTGCCGAGCTCGAAGCGATTGGGCATGGAGCCCATCCACATGACCGCGTAGGTCTTGGCGTTCTCGCCCGCCATCAGGTCAGGCACGTCGGTGATTCCGAACCAGTTGACGATTGCCGCGACGGGCATCTCGACCGGACGGGTGTCGGCGGCGCCTTGTGAGTCGGTCAGCCTGACTGCGCAACGGTTGTCAAAGCCGTCTTTCGCCTGCAGCATGCCG
>JANQPS010001223.1 GCA_028285365.1 Thermoanaerobaculia bacterium
CGTCGCGTGCGGCCGCTCGGCAGCTTGAGAGGTGTGACGGTCGAGGAGGCACCTGGTGATCGCCTCGAGCACCGAAGACTTTCCGGCCTCGTTGGGACCAATCAGCAGGTTCACGCCCGGCGAGAACTCCAGCCGCCGCTCCTCACGAAGCGCTCGCCAGTTGCGCAGCTCCAGTTCTTCGATCAGCACGGTTCGGACGTTCCGCCATAGCTGCTGGGATCCTGGCCACGGGTGGAGCGAGCCAGCGCAAACCGAAGCTGCAGCCGCGCTTCGGCGACGACGTCTGGCGATGCCGAGGAGAACTCAGCGAGCTCACCTTCGTGACCACGTCCCTCGGACAGCGCATGAAGACTCTCGTCGACCACCTGGAGAAGACCCGGTAGGTCGCCACTCTCGACGTCGAGCACCTCGGACGACCACTCGACGTGAAAGGCGCGTTCCAGTTCGTCGCGCAGCTTGCTGATGCGCTCGAGCAGTTCGGGGTTGGCTGCGGTCACACGACACAAGACGCGCAGTACGAGGTCACCCCACGATCCCAGAGTCCTCAGTTCCTGCTCGAGGCGCTCGACGTCCCCCGCCGCGGCGATCTCAGCCTCGATTTGCCTCCAGAGGAATCGTCCGACCCGGAGTGGCTCGATCCTGGGAGGCTGCTCCCGTTTCGGATCCAGGTCGACGAGGAGCACGTAGCCGGTCAGCTTCTCGCCAAAAGATGTAGCCTCGAGCGCTCCCGGGTACGCCGAACGGGGCTGGACGGAGAGGCTGTGCCAGTCCCCGAGAGCCAGGTAGTCCAGATCCGACAGCTCGGCACGATCGCGCGAGATCGGGAAGTTGGTCGCCACCGAAAGAGTGTCGAGGGAGCCGTGCGCGAGCCCGATCCGCAGGTCGTCGTCACCGGCCTCGCGTCGTGGAATCCATGCGGTGGGATCCAGTCGACTCACCTTCTGGTCCAGCGGACACGGGTAGAGCGTGACACCCGGGAGAACCGAAATCGCCTCGGTCGTCGACGCGATCTGCACGGACGGTTCGAGACGCCGCCAATCACGTCGAGACCACACCGAGCCCGAGCCCGCGGGGTCGTGGTTCCCGGGTAGGACGACAACGGGTCGAGGCGCGAAGCGATTGAAGATGTCGATCGCCTCACCCACCACGTGTGCATCCACGTCCGGGCGGTCGAAGACGTCTCCAGCCACCACGACGAGATCGACGCCCTCGTCTTCAGCAATCCCAACCAGCTTCGCGGCCGTCGTGAGACGCTGAGCGCGGCTTTCGGCGGCCCGCTCACCCAGCGAAGCCGATCGAGAGCCGAGATGCCAGTCGGCGGTGTGCAGGAGTCGCACTGTCAGCCAAGCTCCATTGTCTGGCGTCTGATCAATCCCAGGTCCACTTGCTCTCTGCGCCTATTCTACGTGCCGAGGCTCGAACCGTCAGCGATCAGATCCGACCTTGGACGATCGGCGACGAGCACGGAACACCCTCTTCGTCTGCAAGCCGCTCAGCTCACGCCAAAGCTCTCACACAGATCTCCTCGCAGTCTCTCGAGAGCGGGCGACCTCGAGACCCGAGGAGGCTCGTCGACCTCGAGCTCGCGCCAGCTTTCGGGAGCTCGGGCCACGGCCCGAGCGACCCGGGCGCTGATGGTAGCGACTGGCTCCGGTGGTGTGAGCCGTTCGCCGTTGCGCATGACCGGAACGAGCAGCTGCTGAGACTGCGAAGTCCCCCCGACCTGCGCCAAGTCGGCCTGGCTGTCGAGATCCACCAGCAGATCCTCGATCCGAGGCTCGCCCGCGTCCTCGACCACCCGGCGCAGGACCTGCAGTCTTCCCGGATCGGAAGCCTTGCCCGGATCTTCCGAGCGCTTCATCACGGGTTTGCGAACTCCGTCTTCTTCGATCGCCGAGAGCTTGTAGGCACACGCCAACGCCGGCTCGCCCCATCCGGTGATCAGTCTCGTACCGACGCCCCAGATATCGATCGCAGCTCCCGCGGTGCGCAGCTCGGCAATCCGGTGCTCGTCCAGGTCACCACTGGCGACGATACGAACGTCCGCGAGACCCGCCGCATCGAGCCGCGAGCGAACCTGGCGGCTCAACCGCAGGAGATCACCGGAGTCGAGTCGCACTCCGCGCAGCTCGTGGCCTCGCTCGCGCATCTCCAAACCGACCTCGATGGCTGCCTCCAGCCCCGCCAACGTGTCGTAGGTGTCGATCAGCAGGACCGTGGTAGCGGGATAGGCCTCCGCGTAGGCGCGAAACGCGTCGAGCTCGCTCGGGAACGACAAGACCCAGCTATGCGCATGTGTCCCCGACAACTCGAGAGCGTGCTGCTTCCCTGCAAGGACGTTGGACGTCGAGTGACAGCCTCCGACGACCGCCGCCCGCGAGGCGCTCAGACCACCATCAGGCCCGGCGGCGCGGCGTAATCCGAAGTCGACCGCGGACTGTCCGGCGGCCGCGATGTGACACACGCGCGCCGCCTTGGTGGCAATCAGAGACTGCTGGCCGATCACATTCAGCAGCATGGTCTCGTAGAGCTGTCCCTCGAGGAGCGGGCCTTCGACGCGCAGTATCGGAGCCCCGGCCACGGCCAACGTTCCTTCGACCATCGCCTCGATCGCGCACTCGGGCTCGAAGCTCTCGAGCTCGGCCAGAAACCGCTCGTCGAAGATCGAGCCGTCTTCCCCACCAAGAGAGGCAAGGTAGTCCAGGTCCGAGCTCTCGAACTTCATGACCTCGATGCGCGACAGCGCAGCCTCGAGGCCCGCCACCACGGTAAACGCTCCCCCAAACGGCGCCCGCCTTGCAAACAGGTGGAACACGGCAGGCCTGCCGGACATGCCCTGCCTCCAGTACCCCTGTGCCATCGTGAGCTGGTAGAGATCGGTCAAGAGCGGCGAGTTTGTCGTCTCGTCCAGGCCCTCGCTCCCCAACTCGGTTCCCGGAGTCATGCCAGCGTCGACCTCGTCTCCTCGGCAAGGCTCTCGGCGGCCGCGTGCAGGTAGAGATCCCCGTCGACAAATCCCAACCTGCGGTAGTAGACGCGAGTCCCGATCGCCGAGATGACGCTGAGGGTCGGGAAGCCATCCTTCTTCGCAATCTCGGCCGCTTGGGCCACGAGAGAGCGTCCGAGTCCCTGGTGTTGAGCCCGTCCTTCACCTCGCCCGCCCAGGCCAACGACGGCACCGTAGACGTGAACTTCCCGAATGACCGCACAACCTCGAAGCTCCTCGGGACCCAGCGCGGTTCGGCCAGTCTCGAACGGCAGGTGAAGGCGCAGGAAACCGGCCAGGCGGTCTTCAGGGGTGACGGCCTGAACGAAGACCTCCGATCCGCTGCCCGCCGCAAAACGCGTGATCTTCAGCTGCAGCGTCTCCGGGTCGACCTTCTGACCGCGAACTTCGCGCGCACGAATGTCACGTCCCCGCTGGCCACGGGCGTGCAGCTCGTTCTCGGCAACCTGCCTGAAGTTCGTGACCTTGTTCCCGACCACGATGTCGGTACCGGGGATGTCACGAATGACGCGAGTCAGTCGACAGTACTCGGGAGCTTCGGCGAGCGCCGCCGTGACGACCTCGAGAAGCTCGTCATGTTCGTAGGGTTGCCAGTCTCCCCTTTCGAAGACCTGCATCAACTCGGCGCTCTCGATCAGTGAGCACGGATAGACCTTGAGCTCGTCCGGGCGGAGGTCCGTGTCGTCGAACAGCCGCCTGAAGTCGTCGATGTCGGCGACAACCGAAGACCCGTAGAGGTTCGGCATCCAGTGTGCGTGGATCTTGAAGCCATAGGAGCGCAGCAGTCGCAGCGCCGCTCGCGACTGCGCCAGCGTATGCCCTCGGCGGTTCAGCTCGAGCACCCGATCGTCGGTACTCTGGATACCGATCTGGACCTTGGTCGCGCCCAACCTCCTGATGCGCTCGGCCTCACCTTCGTCGAGTTGATCGGGACGCGTCTCGACTACGAGCCCAACGCATCGAACCGATGTGGTCTCGTTGGCCTCGTGGGCCCGCTTCAAGGAGGCCCACGTCGAGCGCTCTCGCAAGATCTGATCCCCGGCGGCCGCGTGTCGGTGGGTGTAGTCGTCGACCACGCGGTTGTAGCGACGACTCCCTCCGAGCCCCACGACCTGCTCGTTCAGCTCGCGATAGTCGACGACCTCGAGCCACTCCGGAAGCGTGCGCCGTCCGTCTCCGAAGTCGTTGAGGGCGTCGAAACAGCGCTCGACGAACCAGATCTGATACGCCTCCGGATAGAACGACCAGGTCCCACCGAGGATGATCAGCTCGACCTTGTCGACCTCGTGCCCGGTATTCGTGAACGAGAGCAGGCGGGAGAGCGTCTGGCGATACGGATCGAACTGATGCTCGGCAGCTCTCTGAGCACCGGGCTCGTCGGAGAGGTAGCTCTTGGGCATGCGCACGTCACTCGGACAAAAGATGCAGCGACCCGGGCACGGATAGGGTTTGGTCAGCACCGTAACGGGTGCCACTCCCGACAGCGTGCGAATCGGCTTCATGCGCAGCCGCTCGACCAGAGTCGCTTCGTCGAGCTGGCAGTCACCGGTCGAGCGCAGGTGGCGCAGGCCGCGGATCAACTCGCTCTTGGAGAAGAAGCCGCGACCGTCTTTCGGATAGCGGCGCAAGATCTCCTTGAGCTGAGCAGGATCGAGACTCGGCGTCTCGGCCACCTCACCCAAGACGGCGAGGAGGTCCTCACGGTAGGTCTCGGGCTCGAAGGGATAGGCGGTTTCGGACATCGCCGAGGCAGTCTACTCGTCGGAGTAGCGGTCTTTCGGCGCGAAGGTCGTCAGTCGACGACCTCCCAGAAGGCGAGGTCGCCGGATTCGAAGTCGTCATACATGACCAGCTACCACGGCATCGAGTAGAGCTCGTACTTCTCGAGCTCCTCCTGGTCAGCGATGTAAACCAGGTCGCCGGCAGAGCTCACCGCCATCGATGGGCACCGAAATGGCCACCTCCTAGCATTTGTCACGATTCCGCGATCATCCGTCAACGGACTAGCGGTCGCAGTAGGACGAGCTCAGATCCTCGACGGGCCTCCCGACCCACGTCGCCCCGAGAAGTCGCTCGACCACCAGTCGCTTCTCGGCGGGAGAGACTGCGAGCACACCGCGGCGAGGCGTTGCCCCGGGAGTGGGCAGTGCACTCTGGAACGAGTCCGTCAGAAACGGTCGTTCGGGATCCAGCGCAGCGCCCCACAGCTGAAACAGCCCCACTTCTGCGCGGAGTTGGCTACACAGTCCGCTGCGGCCGCGCTCCAGGCGGCGACGCTGCGCACGCTCGATCTCGTTGCGTAGAGCCACCAGGTGAGCGCCGTAAGCCGCCAGGCCCTGCAGGCGATCGACAGCCATGTCTGCGACCCAGGGCGCTCCGGCCTGAGTCGCGGTGTCGAGAGCGGAGAGCAGAACCGAATAGGCGAGTGAATCGGCGACATCGAGCGGCAGTCCGGCCATGACCACTCGAGACGACTGGAAAGCCCGCTCACCCAACCAGACGCGCCCTTGCCCGAGGGTCTCGACCGGACCTCCCCTCGCAGCAGCTGCGATCGCAGGCTGATAGAAGGCGAAGGCCAGATCGTCTCCACGATGAAACCCGAGAGCTGGCTTCTCGGAATGGCGAACAAAAGTCGGTGGAAGATGTGCGACGTCGAGCAGTTCGAGATTGTCGTCGACCGTGCGCAGGAGAGGCTCGGCTGCTGCAGTGTCGGGCTGTTCGGAGTCTCCCGTGGTCTGCTGCGCTGCAGAAGCTCCGGCGAGTATCACCATCACGACCAGGCCCGCGCCGGCTCGTTTCCAGCTTGCTCCGCCCCGGAGCTGTTTGCTACGTTGCCTCCTCGCGACCAGCCCCTCACCCCAGACCCGACATTGTCGTCCAGGTAGTCCCATGTCGACGAACTCCCCCATCCATTTCCCCAGAGTTGCCCTCGTCACGGGTGGTGGCACGGGCATTGGCAAGGCTATCGCGCTGGCGCTCGCGCGCGCGGGGTACGCGGTCGCCGTGTGCGGACGTCGAGCCGAACCGTTGGAGCTCGTCGCCGCACAAGTCGAGGGCCATGGCACAAAAGGCCACGCGGTTTCGGGTGATGTCTCCACACCTGGAGATACGGACCGAATCGTCACCGAGACCCAAGCGGCGCTCGGCGACATCGATGTCCTCGTCAACGCAGCCGGCATTGCGAGATTCGGAGCGATCGGCGAGACCAGCGAGCAGGACATCGACGCCCTGATCGACATCGACCTCAAGGGCCCGATCCACATGATCAGAGCAGCACTTCCCGCACTCGAGCGAGCCGGTGAGCGTGGCGACGCTGCGATCCTCAACATCTCGACCAACGTCACCCAGGCGGTCGTTCCCGGATACTCGGTCTACGCCGCCGCCAAGGCCGGGCTCGACTCTCTCACTCGCTATCTGGCCCTGGAGCTGGCAGCCAAGCGGATTCGAGTCAACGCCATCCTTCCAGGTGTCGTCGAGACCCCGATCTTCGAGACACTGATGCCCGGTGACGCGGTCGACAGCTTTCTCGACGGCTTCGGCCCGCAGGTGCCCCTCGGACGCGTGGGTCAACCTGAAGACGTCGCGCGGATCGCGGTGGCGCTCTGCTCGGCCGAGAGCAACTGGATCACAGGCGCCCTCGTGCCGGTCGATGGAGGCTCTGCCTTGGGAATGGTGAGCAACGAGGCTGGCTGACCGAACTCTCATCCCCGAGTCCAGTCCCGCCTCGCGACTCGCTGTAACTACGAGGCCTCCAGCCCGACAACACGAGACCAGACCCGATTGCGAGATGACACCGCGGCGGCGCTCGACCTCCTCAACCACGACTTCTACGAAGCGCGAGGCAAGGAGTTCGACACGTCCCGACACGGCTCCTGGCCTGGCTGGAAGTCCTTGGCAGCAGTCACGGCAACCCGAGCCTCCGGTCGGCCTCTAGCCGTTGCGGATCTCGGGTGTGGCAATGGCCGGTTCGCCACATTCCTCGACGAAGCCGGCATTCCCGCCAACTACGTCGGTCTGGAGCGAAGCTGGATACTGGCCCGAGCCTGCTCGCAGCGCTTGTCGTCGAGGCAGACGGCCACCGGATCCGGCCTCGTCGTGCTCGGAGATCTCCTGCGCCACCCGGGTTGGCTGCAGCCACAGGAATTCGATCTGGTGGTCTGTTTCGGAGTTCTTCATCACGTGCCGGGACTCGAACGACGCCGAGAGCTCGTTCGAAGCGCCTTTGAACTGGTTCGGAGCGGCGGCCACCTGGCGCTTTCTCTCTGGCAGTTTCTCGACGAGCCCACTCTCGAGCGCAAGAGTCTCGACGGCGAAAGCGCTCTGGCTCGGCGCCTGTTGGGGGAAGCAGTTCGCGATCTCGAGCCTGGAGATCGGCTGATTCCGTGGGGAGACGGATCTGCAGCTCGCTACTGCCACCACACTTCCGACGAAGAGGCGAGTACCCTCGTTGGCGATCTTCCGACTGTCGAAACGCGGCGTTGGCGCTCCGACGGTCGGTCCGGTCAGCTCAACCTCTATCTCGAACTGAGGCGCGCCTGACCCGGAGAGCAGTGTCAGCGCCGGGCCAGCTCAGATCCAGAACGGGATGATCCAGTGGTAGGAGTCGGTCACGAACCGATCTGACGGCGAACGTGTGACTGGTCGCGCCCCAGGTGCCGGGGCGCTCTCCTGCCCGGTAGCAGCTCCGTCCTGTTGGGCCGCTCGTGAGTTGGCCTCGCTCTCGTCAGCTACCTCCCCGACACTCTCGACTCTCTCGCCGTCATCCGCGTCACGCAATCTGACGCTGAGGGAATGCCGACCCGTTTCGAGATCAGCCACCCTGATGTGAAAGAGCAGGCCCCTCACCTTGGTGCCTTCATGACGGGACAAGGAGCCGGTCGCGGAGTCGACGATCTCGTCGTTGAGCTCCACCGTCACCAGGCTGCGCATGCAGTCGAGCACTTGCGAAGCGCGACGTGCATCGTCGTCGCTGCGTGACGTGCGAAACAAGCCTTCCCTGCGAAGAGGCTCGACAGAGCAGATATCCCGAGCTCGTTCGTTGTCGCGCGACGGGCTCCACGGCACGAAGAGGCGAACGTAGGAACCTTCGACCACGTCACTTTCGATGAACGGTACGAACGGCTCGACATCGTCGCCCCATTGATCTTCGTAGTGGACGTTCTCGACCTTCTCGATCGATCCAACCCGCGGAAAGTAGATGAACGAGTCGTAGCCGAACCGACCGCTACCAATCAGCGTGACCAGGATGAACGCGGACGCCAGCAAGAGCATGGAAGCGACCATGACGGTGGTGGTCGCACGCGCCGAGATGTTCGACGAAAACGTCATGAAGATCGGGTAGTAGAGCCTGCCGAGGGTCGCCTTCGAGTAGACGGTGAGCCACGCTCTGACCAGTCGCGCGAGTCGTGGCCACTGCTCCACCAGTTCCGGCTTCTTCTTGGCGCGCTGATCGAAGATCGTCATGACCATCATCGGCAGCGAGAACAGGGCCATGATCCCCAGGAAGACCGCAAACACGTCGAGCTCCGGGAGAAGCAGCTGCCGCAGAGCGTTGGCAAAGACCAGTGCGATGCCGATGTAGAGAAAGACGATGAAGATGGAGATCAGCAGCGCAAAAAGCATCGAGAACACCGAGCTCGCGATGCGATCGACTTGGCGCTCGAGCTCCTTTGGCGTCGACGAGAGCTTCTTGTAGACCTCTCGGGAAAGGGGTCCGATGTCGACGCTCTCCCACTGGATGCCTTTCGGAAATGCCTCCATCAATCCGCAGAGCCCTACCCAGAAGCTGCGCAGCACGAAGTGAACGACAAAAGCGACGATCAGTGCATACGACACCAACGTGCCCATGTAGTAGACCATGAACACCGGCAGCTCGATGCCGTCGGACAGCCACGGATCGACCCGTGACCAGAACCGTCCCAGCATGCCTGGTAGCTGAAACAGCGAGAAGACGACCGCGGCCGAGATGAGGAGTTCGAGCTCCCAGGTCGGTCTCTGGACGAGGATGGACCGGTCCTCGCTGGCCGCGTTCGGTTCTATGGCCGTTGCTGACTGCGAATCGGCTGAGGGTTGGGAGTCGCTGGACTGCTCACTCATCGGCTCTGGACCACTCTCTGGGAGCGCATTTCGACCCCGGCTTGACAACACTACGTGACGCTTCGCCCCCTCATTCCGTCACTTCGTTTCGGCTCGGTCCGCTAGCGGTCAGAACAGACGAAGCTGGTTGTGCGGTCCTCAGGCGATCCAGTCCCGATCCCGAATCTTCTTGGGCAGATACTCCTCGGTCACGAAGGACAGGCCTTTGTTCGACAGCGCCTCGAGCTCCCACTTCACGCCTTCGCTGAGCATGTGTTTGATCTCGCGCTTCCACTTGCGATCGTCGAACCACGGATAGGCGAGGATCTCCTTGGCCCGGCTCCGATCCTGGTCGTTCAGCCGGATGCTCACGCTCTGGCTGATGCCGTACTTGGCCGGATCGTAAGACGACAGACCAATGAACCGAGCGCCCGGAATCGCCATACGCTGAGATTCGAAGGCGAGGTTGATCGATCCCTGCTTGACCACCGAGTGGATGTAGTAGCCCCACGGATCGTTGTCGACAAACACGTACACAGGCAGCTTCAGCTCCGAGACCATGCGATACAAGAGCCTCCTGACTCCCCGAGGCGGCTGCCCTTGACCGGTCACCAGGATGCATTTGTGGCGCTTCCAGAACTTGTCCTCGTTGAGACGCGCCCACACTGCCTCTTTCTCGACGAGCAGAATGAACTTGGCGGCGTGCTTCTTGAACTGGATGACGTCCGGCTCGACGATGCCTGGCACGGACCAACCACCCGACCCCATTCGCGAGAGGTCGATGGTGTCGCCCGCGTCGACCAGGGTCATCGGACCGACCACGGACCCTCTCTTGGCGGCGAAGAGGTGAAGCTCCTCGCGTAGGGCGCCGAGGGTGACTTCCAGGTCTTCGATGATCGGGTCGGATTCGACCTGGTCATCGAACGTGTTCTCCTTGCTGTCGCCCAGGGTGTGCTTCGACATGTAGTAGAGGTCACGAATGCTGGTCGTCTTGTCCTCGCGCTGCAGTTGCTGACACGCCTGGGCGACCACGAAGGTCTGCATGTACTTGCGCGCCTGATTGAGGTTGAACAGCGACCGTCTCTGAGTGGCGTCACCCATCTCGATGATCCCCTTCTTCGCAGAGAAGTTCACGTTCGAGAGGGTGCGCGTCGGCACATCGATGAAGGGATCGACCGAACGCGACGCCAGATCGAGAACGCCCTTGGCCATGTGCTCGATCTTGTCGTCGACATCGAGCTTCTTGGGGATGCGCTGCACCTTGATCCGATCGTTCTCGAGGCGCTTCGCCTCGCGCTCGAGCGTCTTGGCGGATTTGCGACGCCCCGGCTTCTTGACTGTGCTCACATCACGCTCCCAAGGTACTGACCCGGCGGCCAGCTAGCTGATCGGTTGACGGCCCGCAGACGAGCAGCGGTCGATCCGGAGTCGTCAACCCAGGTCCAGACTGGCCTGTTCACCGTCCACAGGTTCGCCAGCCTCGGCCAGCGGGCGATCCTGATCGACGATCACGGTGTTCTCGGACGACAGCTGATCGTCGGCGACGGGACCGCCTCCATTCTTCGCATCCTCGAGCATCTCGGCCAGCTCGGTTTTTGCCCGGGCGATCGCCAGGAGGTCGTCTCTGAGGCCTTCGTGCTCGGACTTCGTGATGCCTTCGATGCACGAAACGATCTCTTCGATGTAGAGGTTGAAGACCTCGCGCTTCTTGGCTTCACCTTTGGCCCGCGCCTTGCGCTTGACGTAGGTCCCAAGCCTGCGGCCGCACGCCTGGAGGGCGAGCTTGATCTCCTTGCGGATCTCGTCATAGTCCGCAACCGCCTCTTTGCTTTCCGAGCTGAACGGGACCCAGACCGAGGCCAGATGGACGAGCACGACCAGCGGTCCCGTCGGCAGCGCGCCACGAGACTGCTGCAGGCCGTAGCTTTTCCACGAGACTTCCAAAACACCTTTGGTGATGGCGCACGCGCCCGCCTGGTACTGAAGCGGAACACGATTCGCAAATCGCATCACCCTGGTCAGTTCATCGGCTGGCAGATCGCCTCCCCACGCCAGGCCAACCTCCACTTGGAACGGGTTCCCTCGGTAGACCGCCGGCTTGCGCGTCTCAACCGAGTAGAACTCGGCCTTGACGCCGCGAGTCATCGCCTGCAGCAGCTCCTTCATTCCGATCGGTGAGAGACAGTTCGTGGGCGGCGCCTTGATTTTCGTCGCGGGATCGTTGATCGCCTTGTAGAGCTCGTCGACCTCCTTGCGCACGACGGTCTTGGGCCGCGACCGCGGCCTGACTCCCGCTCGCTTGACGATCCCCGACGCCAACTGCGGGCTCACCCTCGAAAAATCTTTGCTCAGGAACGACGTCACCGTCGGCTGACGCGTGGCCTGCATCATCTTCATGAGCACACCGAGCTCGACCCCGTGAGGATGAGGCTTGATCTCCTTCGGTGGCTCAGGCAGTTCGTGGACACTACGCGGATAGTCGAAACGCTCGCCGTGAGGGTTCTGGTAGTGCAGCGTGGCGTGCGGGTTGGCGACCGCAACCTGGTAGAGGAACTCGTCGACCGAGCGCTTGCCCTTGAGATACTCGGCTTCGAGCTCCAGGCGAATCTCGGTGCCGTGCTTCAGGTCCCAGTCGACCGTCTTCTCTTTGAGCGTCTTCGGCTTGTTGGTGTTGGTGTCGAGCATCACCTGCACGGAGACGGCTTTCTTGCGCGGACCCGTGCGCGAGATGACGTCCATCGGCTTACCGGTCGTGAGCTGTCCGTACATCGCGGCCGCCGAGATGCCGATTCCCTGCTGGCCGCGGCTCTGCTTCATGCTGTGGAACTTTGAGCCGTAGAGCAGCTTTCCGAAGAT
>JANQPS010001238.1 GCA_028285365.1 Thermoanaerobaculia bacterium
AGGCTCGAAGCCGAGTTTGCGGATGCGCTCTAGGATCTCGTCACGATTGCGCGCGTCGCGCACCGCGCTCGTGGCGATGAGCTCCACCTCGTCGAGCTGCGCCGCCTTGGCGTAGTCGGCGAACAACTCGAGTGCGGCGAGGGCACGTTCGATCGCTTCCGGGCGGAGGTCGCCGTCCTCATGTAGGCCTTCGGCCAGGCGCGTGCGCTCGCGAATCGAGTCGATGAGGCGAAACCAGCGCCCTGGCTCGCACTCGAAGACCACGAGTCGAGCCGTGTTCGAGCCGAGGTCGACGATGCCGACGCGCCGTGTGGGGCCGGCAGTGATCATGGCGCGAGAGGGCTGGCGACCGGCACGCCGAGAACCGCGGCCGGGCGAGGGCTGGTGGCCGCCTCGCCGGTCCAGGACTGGCGATGGCTGACGATCGATCGGTGGAGGGCGAGAGCGTGCAAGAACACCATTGTGTCAACTTCGAGTCCCAAGACCTAGCCGAGTCTCGGGGGTACACTTCGTGACGATCACTGGCCTTCGACCGAGTCACGACCGGCTTGGAAACGACCGTTCTCCGGAGCAGTCCGGAGTCCTAGGAGACGCGATGCTCAACCGCCTCGACCCGCCGACCTTCTGCCGCAACTCCGAGCTTCGGTTCGTCGTGGCCTGCCTGGTTCTAGCGGCCGCCATCGCTCTTGCGGTCCCAGAACAGGAGTTGACGGCACAAGAGCTGACGCTGGCGGAGCGTGAGCGTATCGACGAGATCTTTGCGCGCTGGAACCGGGTCGATTCGCCGGGGGCCGCGCTGGCCGTCGCCCGAGGAGGCGAGATCTTCTACAAGCGTGGCTACGGCTCGGCCAATCTCGAGTACGGCGTACCGATCACTCCCCAGACGGTGTTTCACGTGGCTTCCGTCTCGAAGCAGTTCACCACGTTTGCCACGTTGCTTCTCGAGCAGGACGGCAAACTGAGCCTCGACGACACGATTCAACAGCACATTCCTGAAGTCCCCGATCTCGGACCGAAAATCACCCTGGGCCACCTCGGCTATCACCAGAGCGGTATGCGTGATCAGTGGGAGCTCCTCGCAATGTCGGGTTGGCGGCTGGACGACGTCATCACGACCGACCAGATCCTGCGAGTTCTCTCTCGCCAGCGGGAGCTCAACTTCCAGCCCGGAGCCGAGACGTTGTACAGCAACTCAGGGTTCACGCTCCTAGGACAGGTGGTCGCTCGCACGAGTGGCCAGTCATTTCCAGAGTTCGCGGCGAAGCGCATCTTCGAGCCGCTGTCGATGAGCCGAACGCACTTTCACGACGATCACCAGCGCATCGTTCCGGGTCGAGCGTACTCCTACGCCGAGACCGCAGATGGCTATCAGAAGCTGGTGCTCAGCTACGCCAATGCGGGCGCTACCAGTCTGTTCACGACTGTGGAAGACCTGGTGCGTTGGCTCCACAATCTCGACACTGGCACCGTTGGCGGTAGCGAGCTGCTCGAGACCATGCACCAAAAAGGTGTGCACAACGATGGTGAAGAGAGTGCCTTTGCGCTCGGGCTCATCCATTCGCAATATCGCGGCCTCGCCGTCGTCGGACACAGCGGAGGAGACGCCGGTTTCCGGTCCTGGGCGGGTCGCATCCCAGAGCACGACCTCGCCATCGCCGTCCTGAGCAACGTGGCGTCGTTCGATGCCAGCGGCCGAGCTATGGACGTTGCGGCCGTGCTGTTGGAAGAACACATGGAGCCGGCGCCTGACGACGGCGAGAAAGAGCAGGAGTCCGAGTCCGAGATCGAGCTCACGGCAGGACAGCGTACGAATCTCGCGGGCATCTATCAGCTCGATATCGGCCTCGTGATCGAGCTCGTCGAGGAGAACGGCGAGCTCGTGGTGGTGGGGCCGGGGGTACCGCGGTCGGCCCTCGTGGCGAGGTCTCCTTCACGCCTGTTTCTCGCGGCGACCTCTGCGACTCTCGACTTCGAGCTCGATGACGACGAGCGGGCGTCGTCGGTCGACATCGACATGCCCGGTCAGCGCATGCGCGGCCAGCGCATCGAGCCGGAGTCTCCCGAGAAGCTGCGTCAGTACGTCGGCAGCTACTGGAGCGACGAACTGATGACCGGCTACGAGCTCGAGCTCACCGGCGAGGGACTCGTGGCGCGCCATCAGCGTCACGATCCCGTGAAGCTGGCCTCGGTCGGCGAAGACGAGCTGGCCGGAGACCAGTGGTGGTTCGGCCGTCTCGAGTTCCAGCGCGGAGAGGCTGGCGAGATCTCCGGATTCCGGGTGACCGGGGGCCGCGTGAGGCACCTGCTGTTCGTCCGTCGCTGAATCACTCGTCGCGGTCACACGAGAAAGAGTGTGCAAATGAGCGTGCTCATGAGAGGGCACTGTGTGCGCTCGGCTCGCCTTGGAGCGTTTATCCCATTGAAGAGGCTGCCACTACCGGCGGCCGAGCTCAAAAGGGGGAGACATCATGTGGGGAGCTTTGTTGGCAGTTGATGCGAGTGGCGCGAGTGCAGCGAGCGGTGGTGGCATTCTCGGTGGACTCGTCGCGGGAGGCTTCATGCTCTTCTGCATGGCGCTCGGTCTCGTGGCCCTCGTCGGGGTCTGGAAGGTGTTCACCAAGGCCGGCGAGCCTGGTTGGGCAGCTCTGATTCCGATCTACAACGTCTTCGTGCTCATGCGGATCGCTGGACGGCCGGGTTGGTGGACCCTGTTGCTGTTCGTGCCGCTGGTCGGTTTTGTCGTTGGCTTCATCGCGATTATGGATCTGGCGCGTGCTTTTGGTCGCGGCATCGGTTATGCCATCGGGCTGACCGTCCTGCCGTTCGTCTTCTTTCCACACCTCGGCCTCGGCGACTCCCAGTATCAGGGCGCCTGAGGCGTGATCTGGCGGCGCGGCAGAGTCCTACTGGACCGCCGCAGCCGCCTGCCGCCACTCTGCGAGGAGTTCCGCGGACTGCTGAGTCCGATAGTGCTCTTCGCCCAGGATGGCCCGACGGGCCTCGAGAGTGTTCTCGAGCTCTGCGAGCGCGGCTTCTTGCTGTCCGAGAGCCCAGAGACCTTGCGCGTGAGCGGCCTGGATCTCCAGCGTGTTGGGGTGTCTTTCGCCCAGCACCCGTCGAGCGCTCTCGAGCTGTTCAGCAATCCGTTGGGTACCGATCGAGAAGTTGCCCAGACCCACGTCGATTGCGCCGAGTAGTGACTCCGTCACGAGCACGAAGAGATGGTCCACGGGGAGGTCGGGGATTCTGGCGCGGGCCTCGAAGGCAAAAGTCTGGGCCTCTGAGTAGCGCCTCTCTTCGAAGAGCAGCTCGGCGAGGTTGTGGCGAGCCATGAAGGCGGCCGACTCACCGATCGGACGCGTTGCGGAGAGCTCGATACATCGTCGGTAGAGAGCCTCGGCTTCCGTCTTGCGCCCGACCTCTTTGTACTGATTGGCCAGGTTGACGGCGATGGTCAACCATGCTTCCGAGTTGGCGCCGCGCCGGTCGATCGTCAGCTCCAGCAGGCGTTCGTTGAGGGCAAGAGCTTCCTCGACCCGCCCGACGCTATAGAGGTTGTTGGCCAGAGCGCTCGTGACGTAAGTCGTGGGCTCTCCGTCTTCTCCGGTGAGCTCGATGGCGATCGCCCTGGCCCGCTCGAGGATCATGATGGCTTCGTGGCTGAGTCCCATGCGATCGAGGACTCGACCGAGCTCTCGATAGTTGCGCAAGGTCCGCGTGTCACGATCTCCGTACAGATTGCGCGTGCCCTCGAGAGCCTCTTCGAGAAGCTCGCGGGCGAGGGTGTAGTTGCCCTCGAGGACCTCGACGTGACTCAAGGTCTGGATGGCAGCGAGGCGGTGAGCGCTCGTCTGCTCGGAGGGATCCAGGTCTGCGATCGCCTCTTCCAAGAGTTGACGGCCAGCTGCGAGGTCGCCTTCGCTGATCCGTCTCTCGGCTTTGTAGACGTTGGCGTAGGTGCGAATCTGACTGCCCGGTTCGTGGCTTCTGGAGAGGGTGAAGGCGCGCTCGAGTGACATGTCGGCGTCGGCCTGCAGGAGCGTTCGGCAGCGGGCATACCCGAGGAGGGCGTCGATGTGAGCAATCGACTCGGCTCCCAGCTCGTTGGCGAAGCGGCTCGCAGAGCGTTCGTACAGAGGGGCAGCGTCTTCACAGCGTCCGAGGCCGTGATACGCAGAGGCGATCGAGCGCAGCACCCGGGCCTGGAGGACGGGACGGTCGGCAAGCTGATGTTCCGCGGAGGCGATGGCGAGCTCCAGGGCGTCCACCACCCGCACGTTGACTCCCAGCTGGGTGCCGCCTGGCGACGCCAGAACGTCCGTGAGAAAAGCCGTGGCACGCTCGGCGTCGTGTTGGGCCTGGATTGCAGCCTTCTCGGAGCGTCGAGAGGTCACGTAACCGATGGTTGCGGCCGTGGTTCCGATGGCCAGGCTCGCCACGACGACAGCTACGGCGATCCGTCTTCGAGTGCGGCGCGGAGCCTCGCGGAGGTCCTTGATGCGCCCAGCGAGCTCACGGGCCGTGGGCCGCTCTTCCGGTCGCGGGTCGAGCAGCGGCGCCGTGAGTCTGGCTACCACTCGATCACTGGCTTGCGGGAGTTGCCCTCGAGGCTCCCTGGCGCGAGCGCGGTGGGCGTCGCGCAGCTCGTTGAAAGACTTGGCTTCGATGGGGTACTGGCCGGTCGACAGCCGGTAGAGGAGAACGCCCAGTGCGTAGATGTCGCTGCGCGGGCTCGGGGAGTTTCCTTCGAACAGTTCAGGAGCCATCGACAGCGGCGAGCCGGCGCGAGAATCAGAGCCGCCCGAGGCCGACAAGTCGTAGCCGGCACCAAAATCCATGAGGATCGGGCGGCCTTCGCTCTCGAGCATGATGTTCGAGGCTTTGACGTCGCCGTGGACCAGGCCGGTGGCGTGGACGGCTTCTAGCGCGGCCGTGAGCTGCTCGGCGAGTGCCAGCAGCTCCTCTCGTTTCATGGTCCGGCGAGCCAGCAGGTGCTCCGCTGTCTCACCGCTGATGAGATCCGACCACAGACCGACACGGCCGTCGTGGACGTCGGCTCCGTGAACCGCCAGCACGTTGGGATGACGCACGCGCGCGAGTCGTCGCGCCTCTTCGATGTACTCGCGCCGTGTGGTGTCGTCACGACGGTCGAGCCGCCTGAGCTTGAGCGCCACGTCGCGTTGGAGGGTCTGATCGAAGGCTCGATAGACCTCGCCGAAGCTGCCGGAGCCGATCAGCTCGAGGGTTTGGAGGTGTCCCCAACGGAAACTCTCGGAGGGCGGGGGCGATCCTGTGCCCCCTGCGCTCGCCGGAGTGCGGTCGAAATCGATGGCCTGGAACTGAGCCTGGAGGCCCGCGATCCGTTCGAGGTTGGCCAGGACACGCTGGTCCTCGTGGCTCAGGTCGTCGTCTGCCAGCTTGGGCGCCGTTCCGTCAGCGACCGCCTCAGCGGCGGCGAGCAGCTCCTCGCGCTCGTCAATGGGTCCGTTGGTGGGGCCGCTGGACTGCTCGTCGTGGCTCACGCCATCGACTCTGCCAGTTTCACGAGCCCTCTCGACACCTGCATGCGGGCAGCGTTGGCAGACGGAAACTCGAGCTCGCCGGCGATCTCGGCGAAGGTCATGCCGA
>JANQPS010001253.1 GCA_028285365.1 Thermoanaerobaculia bacterium
CGCCGACCAGCATCAGGTCGACTTCTCTTCGTTCCGATTTGTCCTTTGCGGCGGCTCGGCAGTGCCTCGGTCCCTCATGGAGGCCTTCGAAGACCGCTACGACGTCGAGATCATTCAGGGTTGGGGAATGACCGAGACCAGCCCCCTTGGCGCCATGGCCAAGCCACCACGCGGCGTCTCTCCGGACGAGGCCATGGATTGGCGCACCAAGACCGGCAGGATCATTCCCGGAATTCAGTTGCGCATCGTCGACGATCAAGGTCAGGAGCTACCCTGGGACGGCCACGCCGTGGGCGAGATCGAGGCTTCGGGTCCTTGGGTAACCGGCGCTTACTACCTCGACGACGACCCGGACAAGTTCCGCGACGGCTGGCTGCGAACCGGAGACGTGGGAACGATCGAATCCAACGGATTCGTACAGATCACCGATCGAGCCAAAGACGTCATCAAGTCGGGCGGAGAGTGGATCTCCTCCGTCGATCTCGAGAACGAGCTCATGGGACATCCGGATGTCGTCGAGGCTGCGGTCGTGGGAGTCCCCGACGAACGGTGGGACGAGCGGCCGTTGGCTTGTGTCGTGCTCGACGAAAGTTCGTCGGGTGTCGATCTGGAGACCCTCAAGAGCTTCCTCGAGCCCCGAGTGGCCAAGTGGTGGCTGCCCGAGCGTTGGGCCTTCGTCGACGAGATTCCAAAGACCAGTGTCGGAAAGTTCGACAAGAAGGTCCTTCGATCACGCTACGCCGAGGGAGCCCTCGAAGTCGAACAGCTCTGACTCGCATGGGGCCAACCAGCAGGCCACTCTCCCCGAGGCCAATCCCGGGCTCGTTGACGAGGAACCTGCGCCCGCCTCTCTCCAATCCGAGTCAAGGGTTCCGAGTCAGGGGCTCCGAGTCAGTAGCAGCGATCCGGAGGGCTCGCTCACGCACGCCGTCCAACCAGGCGCTACGAGTGTCGTGGTCCGTCGCTCGACGATCAGCGCAGGACCGGCGAGCCGCTCCCCGGAAACCAGCGCTCCGCGATCGACGACCTGCAGCGTCAGCTGGCCCCCGGGGAATTGACCCTCGACCTGCCTGCGCTCCCCCGGCGTCTCAGGTGCTTCGCCGTTCCTCGTCGCCAGCCGTGAGCCGGGGCTCGATCTCGCAACGACTCTGACCGACTCCAGTTCGAGTGTTTCGAGACTCCGATCGTCCAGTTCGACACCAAACACTGCCCGGTACTCGTCGACGAAGCGCTGCAAGACCGTATCGAGCGGATTCGCCTCGACGTCCAGGGTCGACTCCTGACCCAGCAGCCGCAGCCTGAGGATCCTGCGTTCGACTGCGGCATCCCGGGTCGAGACTCCTTCGTCCACGAGCGCCGAGATCGCCTCGGACTCCAACTCTTCCAGCTCGAGAGCCAGCCGCCCCGACTGCAGCCAGTCGCCGAGCGGCCTCAGCACCTGACGATGCGCAAACTGCTCCAGACGAGCGTGAGCGAGACCGTACGCGCTCAACAGTGAAGCCTGACGAGGGATCAGGATCTGACGCATATCCAGGACCTCGGCCACTCCGCACGCATGTTGCGCTCCGGCCCCGCCAAACGAGACCAGGGTGTGGTTCCGCGGGTCGTACCCCTGCTGCACGGAGATCTGCCTCACCGCCTGGGCCATTCGCTGATTGGCGATCTCGACAAATCCCAGGAGCATCTCCGTCATGTCGATATCGCCGATCGACGCACAT
>JANQPS010000888.1 GCA_028285365.1 Thermoanaerobaculia bacterium
GCACGCGAAAGACGCTCGAGTCCGGCGCGAGATGATCCAGCGCTATCGCGACTTTGCCACTCACTACACTGGGGCCTCACAGGCGCTGCGCGCTGGAGAGGTCAACGTCCAGTTCCCGGAAGGTTGTTTCCCACCACCCCTACCGTACGTCGGACGAGCGCGAGCACCCGACTAAGGCCAGCCAAGGCCTTCTCGCAGCGGTTCTGGGTCTCTTGCCTGCTTCCCCCTTGTGGAGGCGGGCAGCGCTGTGTCTGCTAGACGTGTCGACAGGCGTTCGAGGGTCCTTTTCTCAACCTCAGAAGCTTCTTCGCGCCCCTGCACGCCGTAGAACCGAGTCGCCGACCCTTTCGAGTGACGTAAACCAGTCAACCCCGCAGACGTCGCGTTCCATGAACGTGACACATAGAGAGGCGGACGGGTGTTGGCGCCTAGACGCGCAGGAGCACGGCTCCCCAGTGAAGCCCGGCTCCCAGGGCGGTGAATGCAACGAGGTCGCCTTCGTCGACTCTGCCCTGCTCGCGAGCCTCGTGGAACGCCAGAGGTAGCGTCGCGGAGGTCGTGTTGCCGTATCTTTGAATGTTGTTGTGCACCTTCTCATCTGGAAGCGCCAACTGCTTCTGCGCGGCTTCACAGATGCGGAGGTTGGCCTGGTGCATGATGAGAAGCTCGAGATCGTCGAGTTCGTAGTCACATGATGTCAACAGGCTGCGTGTTACCTCTGGCATGCGGGTCACGGCCAGCTTAAAGACTTGGCGGCCTTCCATGTAAGGAACCCAGTCGCCGCTTTCCAGCTGGCTTTTGCTGATGATGGGACTGCTCTTGCTACCCATGCCAGGGACGTGGAGGATGCTGCTGTTGGCGCCTTCTCCGTAGAGTTCACAGCCGATGATTCCGCGGCCGTCGTCTTGATCGTGCCGGCGAAACACGAAGGCACCAGCAGCGTCGCCGAACAGCACCAGAAGATGCCTGAAACGGCTGTTCCATTCGAAGTCCTCGCCATCGAGCTTGCGGTCTTCGTCACCCAACAGGACGTCCCAGCTCTCGTCTGAGAACGGCATGAGGCACGAGTGCACGTCGCATCCCACGAGGAGGACGGTCTTGGCGACACCAGAGCGAATCAAGGCGTCGACCATTTGCATGCCGTAGGCGAAGCCTGCGCACTGTTGCCTGATGTCGAGAGCGGGAACGGGCGGGCTTCCGATGCCTTCTTGGATGAGAGTTCCGGAGCCAGGGAAGTAGTGATCTGGGGTCATGGTCGCGCAGACGATGTAGTCCAGCTCGGACGGGGCGACTCCAGCGTCCTCGAGCGCAGCGTTGGCTGCCTGGATGCCTAGCTCCGAGGCACCCACTCCGCGCGGCACGAAGTAACGCTGCTCGATCCCCGAGCGTTCTCGAATCCACTGGTCGTTGGTGTCCATGATCCGGGCGAGCCGGTGGTTCTCGATGACGATGGGGCCGGCCGCAGTACCGCTGCCGATCAAGAGTGACCTCGTCTCGCTCACAACACTTCCTCCAGGACCGCCTCCGAGCGGTCGCGGTCAAACCATGTCAGGTGATTTCTCCGACGACCCTAGCAGTGTCGAACGTGGCAGTGTCGAACGTGCCAGAGACGTGTCCAGGATGGTGATTCGGCTTTTCGGCGAGGTGGTGACGTGAGACGATCCTCTGCGATGTGGTTGCTCCCGATCTTCGGTGTCGTCTGTCGACTGATCTGTTGGGTCTTCTATCGACTCCGGGTCTCCGGAGAGCGACCGGGTGCCGGGCCTGTGGTTTTGGTGGCGAATCATCCGAATGCTCTGCTCGATCCGGTGCTGGTTGTCGTCGCAGCGGCGCGACCGGTGAGGTTTCTGGCGAAGGCGCCACTGTTCGACCAGACGGGCATCGGGTGGCTGGTGAAGGGTGTCGGTTCGATACCGGTGTTCCGTCCGGCCGACTTTCCTGGCGAAAACCGCAGCAACGACGACATGTTCGAGGCAGCCTTCGAGGCTCTGGCAGGCGGGGCCGCGATCGGGCTGTTCCCGGAAGGAACGAGCCACAGCGATCCGGAGATCAAGCCGCTGAAGACTGGCGCCGCTCGGATTGCCCTGGGTTGCTTGCGAAGTCAGAAGTGCCGGCCTCGAATCGTGCCGGTGGGGCTCGTCTTGCGAGCGAAGCAGACCTTCCGCTCGGAAGCGTTCGCCGTTCTCGGACAACCGATCTCCTGGGACGACATGGAAGATGACGACCCGGAAACCGTCCGCGAACTGACTCGACGGATCGACGACGGTCTGCGCGGAGTCACGGTCAATCTCGAGGCGTGGGAAGACGGTCCACTGGTCGAGACAGCCGAGGCGCTCTATCGTGTAGAAGTCCTCGAGGCGAGCGCACGATCCTCGACGGAGTCTGATCGTGACAGCGGGCCCGCACTCGAGCCTGAGTTCGAGCCTGACGCTCGAGGCGACACTCCAGAGATGCCGCCGTCTCCAGCACCAGGCGACTCTGAGCTCGACGACGAGAATCGACGGATCGAGCGTCTGGCTATGGCCGCGAGAATCCTCAGGGACCGCAGGAGACGAGCCGCGGCACCCGAAGATCCGGCGCTCGTAAGCGACCTGCTCGAGTACGAAGAGGAGCTGCGAGCTCTTCGACTCACGCCCATCGACGTGGCCGCCTCGCAGTCCTTGAGCCGACATCTTCAGTGGGTGTCGCGTCGTCTCTACCTCTTCGGACCGCCTTCGATCACCGTGGCGGTCGTGGGCTACTGGCTTTTCTGGCCTCCGTATCGCCTCACCGGATTGCTGAGTGAGCGTTTGGCTCCGTCAGTCGACCAGTTGGCGACCTACAAGGTGCTCGCGGGATCCCTTTGTTACGGCCTTTGGGTACTGGCCCTATCGCTGGCCGGGGCCTTCGGGCTCTCGAGCCTCTGGCCTGGGGCTGGAGGGGTGGGTGAGGGTGAGGGTCAGGTGCCGGGTTGGTGGGTCCAGCCGTTTCTGTTCGTCCTTTTGCTGGCTCTCATTCCGCTGATTGGCATGGCTGGTCTCGTGGTCCGCGAGCGTTGGCGGAGCTCTCGTGGGGAACTCGGCAGGTTCCTTCGGCTGCGTCGACGCAGAGAGTTGGCCGCGCGCTTGAGGAAGACCCAGGTCGAGCTGGCTCGACGCATCGACGCCGTGGTCAGACAGCACATCGCGTCCGTCAGCTCAACCGGGCTCCAGGGGAGTGCGAGCCCCGACGATGCGCCCGAGGCTTCGGGATAAGGTCAGGCGATCCGACCTTTGGTGCTCCGACCTCTCGCGCAGCCGAGTCGCTCGGCCGAGTGGATCGAGCTTTGGGCCTGGCAGACGGAATCGCTGCGGTTGGCGTAGACGAGCTCGCCTGTCGAGGTGACCTTTCCTGAAGAGACGTGTCTAGGGGCCTTCATGAGAACCGAAAAGCGACAGGTGTTCGCCTGGTGTCTGTTCGACTGGGCGAATTCGTCCTTCACCACCCTGGTGGTGACGTTCATCTACGGCACCTACTTCACGCAGGCCTTCTTCGAAGGCGACATCGGAACGACCTACTGGTCCTGGGGAGCGATCGCACCCAGCTCCCTGCTCGTGGCCCTCTCGTCTCCGGTTCTCGGGGCCATCGCTGATCGAGGAGGCTCTCGGCGGCGATTCTTGATGATCTCGACCCTGGTGTGCGTGACTGCCACCACCGCTCTCGCCTTCATCGAACCGAGTGGCACGGGGAGCATCTGGCTGGCTCTCGTGATCTTTGTCATCGCGAACGTGGCTTTCGAGATCGGCATGGTGTTCTACAACGCCTTCCTGCCGGTGATCGCCGCGCCAGAGTCGGTCGGCCGGATTTCCGGCTACGGCTGGGGACTCGGCTACGCGGGTGGCCTCGTCTGTCTGGTCATTGCCCTCTTCGGGTTCGTCGGGCTGGGCGGGGACCCTTTGCTGCCGCTATCTCAGGAGAACGGCTTCAACGTTCGGGCATCCAACTTTCTCGTCGCCGGCTGGTTCCTGCTCTTCAGCCTGCCCTTGCTCCTGTGGGTTCGCGACAGTGGACCGAGTGAAAAGGTGCGGGTCTCAGAGGCTTTCGCCGATCTGCGGACGACGCTCGTCAAGATCGTCGACTACCCACAGATCGTGAGGTTTCTGATCGCACGGCTGATCTTCAACGACGGTCTGGTGACCATCTTCGCTTTCGGCGGCATCTACGCGGCGGAGACGTTCGGCATGGAGTTCGACGAGGTGATCATGTTCGGCATCGCTCTGAACGTGACCGCGGGTATCGGCGCGGTGGCCTTTGGAGCCGTAGACGACAAGCTCGGCGGTCGAGCGACCATCATCGTCAGTCTCGTGATGCTGATCCTGGCCTCTCTCCTCGGCGTCTTCGCGCCTGACAAGCAGACGTTCTGGGTCGCCGGCCTCCTGATCGGCCTGTTTGCCGGTCCCAACCAGGCGGCGAGTCGCTCGCTCATGGCGCGCTTCGTTCCCGAGAAGCATCAGAACGAGTTCTTCGGGTTTTTTGCCTTCTCGGGCAAGGCCACGGCTTTCCTGGGACCGGTCTTGCTCGGCTTCGCGAGTGCCGCCTGGGGCCAGCGAGTTGGTGTGGCCACCGTCCTGATCTTTTTCGTCATCGGGCTGGTCCTGCTGCTGCGTGTCGACGAGAAGCGCGGAGTGGCCGACGCCACCGGCTGACGCCTGGCAGGCGACGATCGGTCGGGTCCCGATGCCCGCAGGCGGCATTCCTAGTCTTGTGGCATCGGCCTCGCGCAGTCATGATCAGGGAGTGGACGCTGCACTGCAGTAGCGCCCACCCCTAGAGGACCCAGCGCGTGGCGATCTCTCCACAACGTCACCAGAAACGTCGGGACGTTCGAGCCAGCCTGAGGATGTCGGTCGAGCTGACGGTCGACGACTTCCAGGTCCCGGTCACGACCTATACCGGCGACGTGTCGATGGGTGGGATGTTCATCACGATGAATCATCCGCGCCCGGTTGGCTCTCAAGCCCGCTTTCGCATCCACCTGCCCACGGGAGAAGAGGTCTCCGGCCTCGCCAGTGTCGTCTGGCTGCGGATGAAGACCGAGAGCCTCGACAGGCCTTCAGGTGCCGGGTACGTGTTCGACCATCTCCTGGGGGAGTCAGAGAGTCGGCTGGCCGAGGTGATCGGCGCCTTCTTCGACGAGAAATGGCAGAAGGCCTCGGCTGCCGAAGACTCCGAAGACGAGCAGTAGGCCGAACTGCGGGGCTAGTCCGATTCCTCGGCCATCGCCAGCTCTTCGAGCCCGGCGCACGTGCACATGAGGTTGCGATCTCCCCAGGCGTTGTCGATGCGGGAGACCGGCGGCCAATACTTGTGCTCGCGAGTCCATGGGGCGGGGAAGGCACCTTGGCTCCGCGGATAAGACTGCTGCCACTCGTCGGCGAGCAGATCTTCGGCGGTGTGCGGTGCATGGCGTAGAGGACTTGCCTCGATGGGCACCTCACCGTGCTCGACTGCCCGAGCCTCCGCTCGAATCA
>JANQPS010001288.1 GCA_028285365.1 Thermoanaerobaculia bacterium
GCGAGCCGACGCCCGGCAAAGGCGCCAGTGAGCTGGTCAGTGTCTGGAGCGATCCCGACTTCGAGGCGAGTCAGCACGCCTTCTACTACGCAAGGGTGCTCGAGAATCCGATCTGCCGCTGGTCGACTTGGGATGCGATCCGCGCCGGGGTCGAGCCACGCCCCGATATGAAGGGCACCATCCAGGACCGGGCCTGGTCGTCGCCAATCTGGTACGTCCCGTAGAGCTCGAGCCAGTCTCGAGGGTCGGGCCGGCTACCAGAGGGCTACCGGGTTGATGATCATCTGCACCGTTCCCTTGATCCGAGCCTGACCCAGGACGAACATGAATTCGTTGACGCCCTCGGCGGCGAGTCGACCCGTGTTCATCGTCTCCAGGATGTAGATGCCGTTGTTCATGAGGAGCTCGATGTGACCGTAGAACACCTTGTCGCCCGCTACTGGCGGAACCACGTCCAGCCCCCACGTATCCGCACCAACCGCCATCACGTTCAGTGAGCTCAGATAGCGAGCCGCATCGTTGTTGATGCCGGGCTCTGCCGCTACCCACACAGCGGGCTCCGACTCCAGCTTGGCATCGGTCCACCCCGTGTGGAACAAGACGACGTCACCCTGCCGAATGACCACGCCCTGGTTCTGGGCAGCTGTCTCGATGTCGGCCCGACCAATCGCCTGTCCCGCCTCCATTGCCGTGACGCCGAAGTGTTTGGCCATGTCGAGCAGCACACCGCGCCCGACCAGCGGGGGCACCTTGTGCGTGCCCAACTTCGACAGGCCGTTGATGTCGGAGATGTCGACGGCCTTGTTGCAGTTGTAGTAGGTGTCTCCTTCCCCCATGTGTCCGAGCCCGTCGAGTTGCGGACCCGTGCCGAACCAGAGCTGGGCTATGTCGTCGTTGTAGATCACGTCCCAGCCGAATTGCCCGACGAGTGAACGGCCATTGTGCTGCCCGGGCTGTACGACTTGCAGGGACATCGACCGCGGCGGAAACGACGGCATGGCCGGATCGACGACGATTCCCAAGGGATGGCTCTCGCCCTTCTTGACCAGTTTGGCGGCCATCAGGACCTGCTCAGGCGTGACGTAGTTGGCGGCGCCAATCTCGTCGTCCGCCCCCCACTTCGAAGGATTGCAGTCCTGGGACCATGCGGACCCCGAAACGATCAACAGCATGCTCGTCAGCATGCCGCAGCGAAGGCAGCGCGCAACTGCAGTCATGAGACACCTCTCTCTGATCTCTCTGGATTGGGGATCTCTCTGGATTGGGGATTCGCGACGAGCGTAGCACCCGGGATGCTGGGCCCTAGCGTCCCGGGTGGTCGCTAGACGCCCGCTCGCGCCGACACGACTCGTTCGAGGTCCTCGCGCCTCTTCAGAAGCAGCGGATGCTCCGCGTCGGCGAACACCTCCTTGCTGATGCCGACCGACCGCCGAAGGAGCTGTCGCGCCTCGTCCAGCTGCCCCAACCTCTCTTGATTCAAGCCGAACTGGTGCAGCGTGTAGGCGGTGGAGGCGCTGCGACCGCTCGCGGTCTCCTTGATCGCGAGGGTCCTTCGGTACAGAGGCTCGGCTCGTTCCGGTTCTCCGCGGTCTCGGTAGAGCTCGGCGAGGTTGCCGAGGGTCTGAGCGAGGGAAGGATGCTCGGGTCCGTAGCTCTGCTCGCGCACCTCGATCACGTGCAGATAGAGCATCTCGGCCTCGTCGAGCCGGCCCTGAACGTGGCGCGCGGCGGCGAGGTTGCTGAGGGTGCGCTCGAACCGACGACTGTTCTCCCCGTGGAGCTCCACCGTCAGCTCCAGCGACTCTTCGAAGAGCTCGGCGCCGCGCTCCACGTTGCCCTGCCGAAATTCGACGGCGCCCAGGGAATTGAGGATGGACAGCCGGGTGGTCGGGATCTCGCCGTTTGGGACCTTTGCGAGAGCCGCTTCCAACTCGGCCTTCGCGCCTGCGTCGTCCCCGGCGCGGAAGAGAACCGTTGCGCTGGCTTGCCGGGCGGAAACGTGGTCTCGCGGCAGGATTCTCTGATTCTCGGGAACCGTCGTGTCGCCGTCGAACTGCTCGACGACCTCGAGGGCTCTGCGGGCCGAGTGCTGCGCGTCGTCGAGAGATCCCGTGCCCGCCTGGGCGCTCGCCAGGACTCCCAGTGAGCGCGAGAAGTCCTGCGGCTGGTTCGCCGCAGCCTCGTAGAGAGCCACGGCCTCCTCGGCCGGCGCGAGCGCGGCCTCGTAGTCGTCCTGCTGGTTCAACAGCATGGCTAGGTTGGAGAGGATCTGCGCCCGCAGGACCGGATCGGAGGAGTCCGTCGGAGGCTGAAGGAGGAGCGCCTGTTCCATCAGCTCCCGACCCGTCTGCCAGGACCCTAGCCCCGTGTAGGAGGTGCCGATGGTCATCAGCAGTCGGGCCTTGACCTGGGGATCTTCTTCGAGCTCGGCTTCGAGTCGCTGCCTGCCGAGGTCGAGCAGGTCCCGCGCGGTCAGCTCCTGTCCCTCGGCTTCGGTGGGATGGGACGCCGAGAACAGGTCGGTGATGAAATCGGACACCCGCAGCGCGGTCGCCGCTTCGATCCGAGCGCGTTCGGCGGCACGATTCGCTCGCTCCGCTTCGTCGCGGGCGCGCAGGAAACCCAGGCTGGTTCCGGCGACGGCGACGATGAGCAGCAGACCGACTGCGGTGGCGGCGGCGGTGGCGAGCCGGTGTCTTCGAAGGAATTTGCGTGCCCGGTAGATCCGGCTCGGCGGGCCGGCGGTCACGGGGCGATCGGTGAGCGCGCGCTCGACGTCCTCCGCGAACTCGCGCACCGATCCGTAACGGCGCTCCTTGTCTTTGTCGATCGCCTTCATGACGATCCAGTCGAGATCGCCTCCCAGCAGTCGGCTCAACGCGCGCGGATCGATGCTCCGGTCCTGTGCTGCGGTGACGACGTTGCCGTCCTGGCTCAGGCGGGTGGAGGGCCGGGGCGGCTCGACCTCGCGGATCACCCGGCGCATGTCGTCGAAGCCGCCGGCGCCCAGAGTCTCGTCGGCGAAGGGTCGCAGACCGGTGAGGATCTCGTAGAGCATCACACCGAGTGAGTAGACGTCCGAGCGCGTGTCGATGTCGGCGGTGATCTCCGCCTGCTCGGGCGACATGTAGGCCGGAGTCCCGATCCAGCCGCCGAGCACCGTGTGGAACGTCTTGTCGGTGAGCGACTGAGTGGTCGCCTTGGCCACGCCGAAATCGATGATCTTGGGAAAGGGCGCTCCGTCGACCTCGGTCACCAGCACGTTCGAGGGTTTGAGATCGCGGTGGATGATCCCCTTCTGGTGCGCGTGCTGAACCCCTTCGCAGACTTGGATGAAGAGACGAAGACGCTCCTCGACGGTCAGACGTTGCTGGTCGCAGTGATCGGTAATGGGCACGCCCTCGACGTACTCCATGACGAAGTAGGGCCGTCCGGTCTCGGTGGCGCCGCCGTCGTGCACGCGGGCGACACAGGGGTGCTCCATCAGTGCGAGGGCCTGGCGCTCGGCTTCGAAGCGCACGAGGAACTCCTCGGTGTCCATCCCGAGTTTGACGAGCTTCAGCGCCACCGTTCGCTTGATGGGCTTGCTCTGCTCGGCCTTCCAGACCTGCCCCATGCCGCCCTGGCCGATGCGCTGGACCAGCCGGTACGGCCCGATGCGGGACGGCGTGTCGTCCCAGGAGTCGCCGAGCTCCTTCGGCGCGAGCCGGGTCTCCTCGGAGTCCGGAGGGGTGGGGAGAGTTGCGTCGTCCTCGGCCATGCCGTTTCGTCATCCGCCGATCAGCCAGCCCTGTCCAGTATAGCGGCGCGACAATTCGGCTAGGCCGGGACGTTTCGCTAGGGTGGCGTCATGACGAGTTTCTCGAAGCAAGGCATCCGGAGATGGTCCCTGGCGCTGGCGCTCGTGGCTGCTCTCGTGAGTCCTTCGCGCGCGGACGATGTCGATGACTACGTTCGCGAGGAGATGGACAAGCGCAAAATCCCAGGTTTGGCGTTTGCCGTCGTCCGCGACGGAGACGTGATCAAGCAGGAGGTGCACGGTCTAGCCAGCGTTGAGCTCGGCGTCGAGGTTCAGCCTGAGACCGTCTTCCTGCTCGCCTCGATCATCAAGACCTTCGTGTCGACAGCGATCCTTCGACTGGTCGAGAGCGGCGAACTCGCACTCGACGATTCGGTCACCGAGCGTGCGAGCGCGCGGACCAGCAGGAGATAGCTCGGCTGCTGCTTCGTTCTTTCCGTGGTCTCTCGCTCGCCGTCACGGCGGAGAGAGGAGTGAGAGGGAGTGAGAGCAGCGACGTAGCGACGTGACCTCAGTCCTGGTCTTTGGCGAAGTACCGCACCTTCTCTAGGCCTTCCAAGTCCGAGTCCTGGGTCCAAACCACCGCGTCATGCCGGCGGGCAGTGGCCAGGACGATGCTGTCTGCAAGCGGCAGCTTGTGGCTCCAGCCAAGCCGGGCAGCCTCGAGCGCAAGCTCTTCGTCGAGGGCTACGACCGCGGCCTGACGCATCAGGACGGCTGCCTCGATTGCGACGGCATCGCCCATTTCTCGCAAGAGCTTCTTGTAGACCTCTAGCAGGCAGATGGATGGGACCAGGAGGTTGCTAGTGTCCTCGATCGCCGAGGAGAAGTGCTCAGCATTCCTGTCGTCAGCGAAGTACTCCAGCCAGGCGGAAGAGTCGACGACATTCAAACTCGGTCTTCCTCACGCTCGACCTTGGTATCGATCCCCTTGGCGATGCCCCTCAGCTCTTTGGCGCTTTTTACGGGGACGAACTGAATCCGACCCTGCACGACTAGGACTTCGACTTTCTGGCCAGGAACCAGGGCGAGTCGTTCGCGGACGGACTTTGGAATGACGACCTGGAACTTCGGGGATATCGTTACGGTTTCTGACATACGCTAGCCCTATCGATATCCGTAGTGTATTACGCAATCGTCCGGACGGGGCGGAGTCGATGCCGCCGGGCGACAGAGCGATCATCCCTAGTTGTCATTGGCGGGCTCGAGTCTCTAGCAAACGTGCGTGCGTTGCGGTTTTGCTAGCGAATGCAAGCAATGCTAGCATGCGAGAGCGTACCCGATGGGTCGAGTTGCCGGATGGGTCGAGTTGCCGGATGGGTCGAGTTGCCGGATGGCTCGAGTTGTTTGTCGTCAATGGAGCACCGGGAATGGCTAGCTTGAGTGTGAGGAAGATCGATCAGGAGACCTACGAGCGACTGAGAGTTCGTGCGGCTCGGCAAGGCGTCTCGATGGAGGAAGAGGTTCGTCGCATCCTCAAGCGCGCGGTCGCGGTGCCCGAGCGTCTTGGAAGTCTCGCGCTCGGCTACTTTGGTGCCGACGGTGTGGATCTCGAACTCCCAGCACGCGAGCCACACGAGCCGATTCAGATTGGCAAGTGATCGTCCTCGACACCAATGTCGTCTCGGCCGTCATGTCGCCTCGGCCGCCCGCTAAAGTCATCGACTGGTTGGACCGGCAGGAGACCGCGAGCCTCTACCTGACCACCATCACGATTGCCGAGATCGGATACGGGCTATGGGTGTTGCCTGATGGCAGGCGCCGGCAAGATCTCGAGACCCGCTTCGAGTCCTTTGTGGCCGCAGGATTCGACCAGCGTGTCCTCAGCTTCGACGAAGCCTCCGCACGCCTGTATGGCAGCATCATGGGTCACCGGCGAACCGTTGGCCGGCCGCTCGGTATCGCGGACGGCCAGATTGCGTCGATTGCTCGGTCGCGCCGCTTTGCGGTGGCGACGCGAAACGTCAGGGATTTCGAAGAGTGTGGGCTGGAGTTGGTCAACCCATTTGATGCCTGAGCGAGCCGCGGTGCGCTGATGCGCCAGGGTCTGAACGTGGATTCACGCTAGGCTCGACCGAATGCCACTCTCTTCCGGGACCTCCCTGGGTCACTACACGATCACCGCGCCCCTGGGCGCTGGCGGCATGGGGGAGGTGTATCGGGCTCGGGACACCAGGCTCGACAGAGATGTGGCGATCAAGGTGCTGTCCTAGGTACTAGGGGTCGACGAGACGCACCGGAAGCGGTTCGAGCGCGAGGCGCGCACCATTTCACGTCTGCAGCATCCGAACATCTGCGCGCTGCACGACGTTACTCTCCGCAGGCAGCAGACTCCGACCGCGACGAGTCCGCTGACTGCGGAGGGAGGTCTTGCCGGCACGCTGCACTACATGTCGCCGCAGCAGCTCGAGGGTGGGGTGCTCGATTCCCGGTCGGACATCTGGGCTTTCGATGTCGCTGCGTATGGCAACTCGGCTATCGCCTTCAAGAAGCAGGCTGAGCCCCGGATCATCGTCGTCCAGAACTGGTTCGAAGAGCTCGAGCGATTGGTGCCTGTCGACTAGGTGTGCGGTTGCCAACTCCGATCGACACCCACCTGGAGGCGGATCCGCTATAACTCCTACACGATCCCCACGACCGGTTTCGCGAAGCCAACCAACTGGCAACTCTGGGTAGGAGAACCATGCCTAGACTCATTCCTTTTCTGTTGATCGGCACTCTTCTCACACCTGGCACCCAGGCGACCGAGACAATCGCCCCCTCGCTCCTTTCGGCTCTCGAGTGGCGACTGGTCGGCCCCTATCGCGGCGGTCGCGTCATGACCGTGACCGGCGTACCCGGCAACCCCCAGCTCTACTACATGGGCGCCACCGGTGGCGGCGTATGGAAGACGGAGAACGCGGGTCTGAGCTGGGAGAACATTTCGGACGGGTACTTCGACGTCGGCACGATCGGGGCGATCGCGGTGGCGGGTTCGGACCCGAACGTCATCTACGTCGGAACCGGTGAGAAGTCGATCCGTGGGGTCACGACCAGCCATGGCGACGGCGTCTACAAGTCCACCGATGCGGGCGACACGTGGACCCATATCGGATTGCAGAAGGCGGGCCAGATTTCGCGCATCAAGATCCATCCCCAGAATCCCGACCTCGCGTACGTGGGTGTGCAGGGCCAGATCTGGGGGAAGAGCGAAGAGCGCGGCGTCTACCGGACGAAAGACGGTGGGGCGACGTGGGAGCAGGTGCTGAGCGTCGACTCCCAGACCGGCGCGACCGACCTCCGGATGGATCCGACCAACCCGCGCGTCCTCTACGCGTCGATGTGGGAGCACGGGCGAACGCCCTGGTACGTGCTTTCGGGCGGCTACGCCGGGGGCATCTTCAAGTCGACCGACGGGGGGGACAGCTGGACCAAGCTCACGAACGGGCTGCCCGATCTCATCGGCAAGGTCGGAGTGGACGTGTCTGCGAGCAACCCGAAGAGGCTCTACGCCATCGTCGAAGCCATGCCCGGCGAAGGTGGGCTCTATCGCAGCGACGACGGCGGTGAGAGCTGGGAACTGAAGAACAAGAGCCGGATCTTGTGGACGCGCTCCTGGTACTACATGCACATCGCGGCCGATCCAGTCGACGAGAACATCGTCTACGTGCTCAACGCGCCGTTCATGAAGTCGATCGACGGAGGTGTCACCTTCGAGAAGAAGTTCACGCCTCACAGCGACCACCACGATCACTGGATCAACCCGAGCGACAACGACAACATGATCAACGCCAACGACGGTGGCGCCACGATCACTTTCGACGGCGGTCGGTCGTGGTCGAGCATCATGAACCAGCCGACGGCTCAGTTCTATCGGGTGAACACCGACAACCAGTTCCCCTACCGCATCTATGGCGGACAGCAGGACAACACGACCGTAGCGATTCTCAGCGAGACCTACGACGGCGGGATCGGCAACGACGACTTTTTCCCGGTTGGGGGCGGCGAGAGCGCCCACATTGCCTTCGATCCGGACGACCCGCAGCTGGTCTACGCCACGACGATCAACGGCACGCTCACCGAGTACAACCAAGACAACCAGCGGGTTCGTGAGATCAAGCCGTACCCCGAGTTCGTCTTCGGCATGGAGTCTCGCGACCTGCGCTACCGCACCAACTGGAATGCTCCAGTGACCGCGTCGCCTCAAGATCCGAACGTCATCTACTACGGGACCGACAAGCTGCTGCGGACCACCGACCGCGGCGTGACCTTCACCGAGATCAGCCCGGACCTCACCTTGGACGACGAAGAGAAGCAGGGGGCAAACGGAGGACCGATCACGGCGGAGAACGTTGGGGCCGAGTTCTACGGAACGATCCTGACCATCACAGCCTCGCCGCACTCTCGTGGGACCATCTGGGTGGGAAGCGACGACGGCCTGGTCCACGTGACTCGCGACGATGGTCAGAGCTGGAGCGACGTCACGCCGGAGGAGCTGCGCGGCGCCCTGGTCAACTCGATCGAGGTGAGTCCCCACAGCCCTGGCACCGCCTACGTGACGGTTGCCGGGTACAAGCTGAACGACTTCAGCCCTTACGTCTACAAGCTGGTGGACCATGGCTCGAGCTGGACGCGCATCGACGAAGATCTTCCCGGCGACAACTTCATCCGGGTAGTCAGAGAGGATCCGGAACGAGCCGGCCTGCTCTACGCTGGAGGCGAAGGCGGTATGTACGTCTCGTTCGACGACGGCGCGAACTGGCAGTCGCTCGAGCTCAATCTGCCGCCAGTACCGATCACCGATCTCATGGTCCGCCAGGGAGATCTCGTCGCGGCGACCCAGGGACGAGGCTTCTGGGTTCTCGACGACTTGTCCGCCTTGCGTCAGGTGGAGAGCGAGATGGTGGACAAACCGCTCCACGTGTTCACACCCGGTCCCGTCGAGATGGTTCGCCGAAGCGGTCGCGTCGGACAATTCGAGGGCGAGAACCCTCCGAGCGGAGTGGTCTTGACCTACCACTTGCGTGACGAGCACGAGTCTCCGTTGACGATCGAGATCCTGGACACCGGTGGAGAGACCGTGCGCTCCTACTCGAGCGAAGAGGGTGGCTTCGAGCGTTGCATCCTGGGGAACATGGATCAGAGGCTACCTTTCGAGGTGACGTATCCGCCCAAGCAGAAGGGCGCCAACCGTTGGGTGTGGGACCTCCGTCGCAACGGGTTGCACTGCATCGACGACATCCGGGTATTCGAAGGCTTTGACGGGACTTTTGTGATGCCTGGCGAGTATCGAGCTCGCATCTCGATCGGTGACGCCGTTGAGACCGTGCCGCTCGTGCTCGCGCCGGATCGGAGGGTCGATGCGAGCACGAGCCAGTTCGAAGAGGTCGAAAGGCGCCTCGACGAGCTGACGATGATGTTCAACGAGCTGATCGACGGCATCGCGATGGTGCGCGCAGCTCGATCCCAGATCGAAGAGCTCTTGACTGCGTACCCCGACGCCGAGGAGCCGCGCCAGCCGGGCACGGCCGCGCTCAGGCGGCTGACCGAATGGGAAGCCGAAGCGCTACAGGTGGACTACGAAACCTATGAGGACGAGGACAATCTGGCGCCGCGTCTGATCAAGCAGGTCCGCCACCTGCTGCAGGTCGTCGATGACGCTGGCCCGCCCGTCGCCGCCGGCGCACTCGAGCGCTTGAGTGACTTGAGGACGCACTGGTCCGAGCTCCAGACTCAGCTCGAGGAGATCGTGGCGAGCGATGTCGCGACGGTCAACGCGTGGGCGCGCGAGAACGCGGTCCCGCATGTCCCGATTTCAGGCACGAACTAGGTCGATCCCGCTGCGCCGCTGAACCCTGAGCCCCCTAGAGCGGGTGGATCCGAACCGGGAGCTCGGAGTAGCCGTGAACGAAGTTGGAGATGGTGCGCACGGGCTCACCGGTCACTTCGATCGAGTGGAACCGGTTGGAGATCTCCTCCCACAGGACCCGGAGCTGCATGTCGGCAATCCGTTTGCCCATGCAGTGATGGATCCCGTAGCCGAAGGCAATGTGGGAGCGGGCGTTGCGGCGGTCGATGATCAGCTCGTCGGCGCGTTGGAAGACGGTCTCGTCGCGGTTGCCCGAGAGGTACCACATGATGACTTTGTCACCCTCCCGAATCGTCTCGCCGTGGAACTCGACGTCTTGTGTGGCGGTGCGACGCATGTGTGCGAGGGGCGTCTGCCAGCGGATGATCTCGGAGACCATGTTGGGAATCAGGTCGGGATTGGCGCGCAGCTTGTCGTACTCGGCCGGAAACCGGTTGAGTGCGAGCACCCCGCCGGAGATCGAGTTGCGTGTCGTGTCGTTGCCGCCGACGATGAGTAGGGTGAGATTGCCCAGAAACTCCATGGGAGGCATGTGTCGCGTGGCCGGGTTCTGCGCCATCAAGGTGAGGAGATCGAAGCCCTCGTGGCTGGGGTCGGCGCGCTCCTCGAAGAGCCCCTGAAAGGCATCGAGACACTTCATCATCTCGGAACGAGCCTCGTCCCAGGAGTCGACGAACCCGGACTTTGGCCCGAGGGTGATGATGTCCGACCAGCGGGTCAGCTCTCGGCGCCGCTCGAAGGGGTAGTCGAAGAGCGTGGCCAGCATCTGAGTGGTGACCTCGACTGAGACGTTCTCGACCCAGTCGAACTCTTCGCCGATCGGCAGTGAGTCCAGGACGAGGGCAATACGCTCGCGAATGATGGCTTCCAGGTTTGTGACGTTGCGGAATCTCACCACTGGCGTCACCGTCGCGCGCTGGACGTCGTGCTTGGGCGGGTCCATCGCAATGAACGACGAGATCTCGAACGACTCCACCGGGTCTTCGATAGTGATCGCGGGCTCGGAGGAGAAGCGGCCATGGTCGTAGTCGATCTCTTTGATGTGGTCGTGGCGGGTGATCGACCAGAAGGGCCCGTAGCGACTTTCGGCGAGGTAGTGCACTGGGCGCTCCTCGCGGAGGCGCTTGAAGAATGGCCCGTAGGAGTCCGTGGTGTAGAGATGCCAGTCGCTGGTGTCGATCGTTTCGAGATCGATATCGCGTGCGGCATCGTGTGCCGTCGCGGGGTCGAGCGTGCGGTAGTCGAAAGCGGTCGTCGTCACGAGATCTGACTCCTCTGGATCGAGTCGCTGTCGCGATCTCTTCGGGAGATGGAGGCTCCGCGCGGTGCCTCTGTGAGCCTTGGTTCTACCTGTACAGCCGGTTGCCGGTCAAGTTCGTGGAACAGCGTAGAGCGTTCTGAGCACCTTTCCTTTGGGTGGGTCAGCTGGGGCGCCGTCTACCTCACCAACGAACGAGGTAAGGTGAGCTCGCACAACGAAAGGAAATCGAGTCATGTCGAGAAGAGAGACGCTGCGGCGTATGTCAATCCTGGTAGTCATCATGGGCGTCCTCGGGATGGCCGCAAACGTGCCGGCGACGGCTCAAAGGAGCTTCGACGTGCGCGATCTCGTCACCCTCGAGCGGATCAGCGACCCGCAGGTGTCCCCGGACGGCAGTCAGGTCGCCTACGTGCAGCGCTCGACGGATCTGGAGGCGGATCGCGGGCGAACTGACCTCTGGCTCGTTGCCGTCGACGGTGGCAGTGCGCCGCGTCAATTGACCACCCATGAGGCGTCCGACTTCAGCCCACGGTGGAGCGTTGACGGTCGCAGTCTCCTGTTCATGTCGACTCGTTCGGGAAGCTCTCAGATCTGGCGCCTGCCGGTGGACGGAGGCGAGGCGCGACAGGTCACCGACCTTCCCCTGGGGGTCTCGAATCTCGTCTTGTCGCCGACGGACGACAGGATCTTCTTCACCCTCGATGTGTTCCCCGGCTGCGAAACTCTTGCGTGCACGGCCGATCGTCACAGCGAGATTCAGGAAACCAAGACCAGCGGCGTGGTCTACGAGAAGCTGTTCATCCGTCACTGGGACTTCTGGAAGGACGGAACGGTTTCTCAGCTGTTCTCGTTCTCTCTCGAGGACGAAGATGCCGAGCCGGTGGCCCTGTCGAGCGACGTCGAAGGGGACGTTCCCTCCAAGCCGTTCGGGGGAGCGGAGGAGATCGCGGTGTCACCTGACGGTTCGACGGTCGTGTTCGCGTCAAGGGTCGAGGCCGAGAAGGAAGCCTGGTCGACCAACTTCGATCTGTGGAGTGCGCAGGCTGACGGAAGCCGCTCGGCGGTTCGGCTCACCGCCGACAACCCGGCCTGGGACACCCATCCCTCCTTCGCGCGCGACGGCGCACTGCTTTGGCTGGCGATGGAGCGAGCAGGCTACGAGTCGGACCGTTTCCGACTGCGCACGGCGACTCTCCGAGGCGGTCGTCTGGAGGAGGTGGAGACGCTGACCGAGAGCTGGGACCGTTCCCTGGGTGACTTCGTGCTTTCCGGCGACGGCAGCAAGATCTTCGCGATCGCGACTCATCTCGGCGAGCGAGCCCTCTTTGCTGTCGACCGCTCTTCGAGCGAGGTCACCGAGCTGGTGAGCGACGGCAGCATTTCGTCACCTCGGCCGGCGCAGCGTGGCGTCGTGTTCACCCGTTCCGATCTCGGTCACCCGGCGCGACTCTACTTTGCGGCGTCCGACGGCTCGGGTGTTCGGGTGCTGGCTGACCCCAACCGCGAGCAGATGGCGGAGCTGCGCACCGGGGAGTACGAGCAGTTCACCTTTCCAGGTTGGAACAACGAGACGGTGTACGCCTGGGTCGTCAAACCGGCCGAGTTCACTGCGGGTCGCAAGTACCCGGTGGCTTTCCTGATCCACGGTGGGCCACAAGGCTCTTTCGGCAACAACTTCCACTACCGCTGGAACCCGCAGACCTACGCCGGAGCTGGTTACGCGGCAGTGATGGTCGACTTCCACGGCTCGACCGGCTACGGCCAGGACTTCACCGACTCCATCGGCGGTGACTGGGGTGGCAAGCCACTCGAAGACCTCCAGAAGGGACTCGCCGCAGCACTCGAGAAGTACGACTTTCTCGACGGCGATCGCGTGTGCGCGCTTGGTGCTTCGTATGGCGGCTACATGGTCAACTGGATCGCCGGCGCCTGGAACGATCGCTTCCGATGCCTGGTCAACCACGACGGCGTGTTCGACCTACGCTCGATGTACTACTCCACTGAGGAGCTGTGGTTTCCGGAGTGGGATCAGCGGGGACCGTACTTCGAGAATCCGGACCAGCACGAGAAGCACAACCCGGTCAATCTGGTGGAGAAGTGGCAGACTCCCATGCTGGTGATTCACGGAGCGCTCGATTTCCGGGTTCCCGAGACCCAGGGATTCCAGGCCTTCACGGCACTGCAGCGGCAGGGGATTCCGTCGAAGCTGCTCTACTTCCCGGACGAGAACCACTGGGTGTTGCGTCCGAACAACAGCATCCAGTGGCACGACGAGGTCAAAGCCTGGCTCGATCGTTGGCTGAAGAACTAGCGAGGTACAGCCTCAGACCCGGGTCAGTCTAGAGGCAGGCCTCGCTAGGTCTCTCCCGCACCTCCGGCCAAAGATCTGCGGCGCGCAAAAAGAAATCAGAACTCAGTGCGGGCAGAACTTGATCTGCCAGGTCGAGTTTCGGAGTTCTAGACTTCTGGCGCGACTCGTCTCCAGGGCACCTGCTGAGCGGGTGTCCTGCCCATGTGAAACGAGCGCAACGCTCAGGTCAGCTTGCGGCCTCAGCGATCCGGCGGACGAGCTCGGCGAAAAAGTTGCCGTCGGTGTAGATCGACTCTTCTGCACTGCCGGTGCGCACGATCACGAGACCGAGACTCGGGATGCCCGCGGTGAGCTGGCCGCCGTTGCCATACATGAAAAACGTGTCGTCCGGCGCGCCGGGCAGGAGCTTGCGCTCGATGCGATCGGGGACCGAGTAGTTGCGGTAGAACGAGCCTGCGTTGAGGTGGTGGAACAGGCCGAAGGACGGGTTCACGAGTGGGGCCGGCGACGTCACCAGGCTTTCCACGAAGCTCTCGGGTAGGTAGCGCTCACCGTTCCACCTGCCGCCATCGATGATGATCTGAGCCGATTTGGCGAAGTCGCGGGGGCGCATGCGGATCGACTGGTAGCCGGTGAATCTCGCGCTGTCCTCGTCGGCGACACCGTCACCTGTTGTGGCGTAGAGGCGGACCCAGTAGGCGCCATGAATGGCCAGAGGCACAAAAGCCTCTTCGATGGTCAACTGCTCGAGGCTCCTGCCCGAGGCACGTTCCAGAGCGGTGAACAGCAGACGATAGGCCACGTTGTTGTAGTGGTACTGCTCGAACGGTGCTGCGACGACCTTGCGCTCGGTGGCGATCTCGAGCTGCGTCATACCCGTCCTACCGAGGGCCTCGATCGCCGGAGAGTTCTCCAGGCCGGACGCCATGGCCAGCACGCTGCGGAAGGTGATGGCGGACATCTCTTCAGGCATTTCCGGAACGAGCTCGCGAACCACCTGGTCGAGGTCACGAAGATAGCCGCGCTCGATGGCTCTCCCGACGATCAGAGAGAAGAGTGACTTCGTGCCGGAGTACGTCTGCTGGAGATCGTCTGGTCCTTTGTCGTTCCAGTAGCGCTCGAGGATGAGATTCCCATCTCGCAAGACCAGCAGACTGTCGGACTCGTTTTGGCCTGCAAACCGCGCTGCCTCATCGAGACGATCGGCGTCGACGCCACGTGAGGTCGGTGCCGCGACGGGCCAGGTGAACGGAGCTCCTGCGCTCGTGGTCTGCCCAGGCCGTTGCTCGATCCTCGGCTGCGTATCGCTAGCGTTTGGGGAGAGCGCGACGAGCAAGCCGGAGAGAGCGAGCAGTCGTGAGTCCATCGCGCGATTATCCCATGGCGCTACCGTGTCCCCGGCGCCGCTGACCCACCCGATGGAAGCGCCAGTCCGACGATGTGCTGGGGCTCGCGGAGGTAGCCGGTGCCGAGAGCGATGTACTGCCGACCGTCGACGAGATAGGTCATCGGACCAGGCAGGCCACGATGCGGCAGTTCGATCTCGGCGAGAAGCTCGCCGGTTCGCTTGTCGTAGGCGTACAACATCGGCTGTCTGCTGTCGCCCTCCTCTAGGACGTGGCCGAGACCGACCGTGAACACCAGCTGCTTCGTGAGCAGGACACCGGAGCGGGTGGGCGAACCGAGGGGTCCGAGGTCGAGGCTCGCGAGCGCCGGATGGTCGCGCGGCCCGGCTCCATTGGGAGTCGTCCAGAGATGTTCGCCGGTGTTCAGGTCGATAGCGGTGATTCGACCGTAAGGTGGGTCGTGCAGCGGCAGCCCCTGGGGACCGTCGACAGAGAAGGACCTCTTCATCACCCAGTCGGTGTTGGAACGCGTGGGATCGGGCTCGGCCATTGCGATGTTGATCGGAGCCGTGATCGACGGCACGTAGAGGACCCCGGTCTCGGGATCGCAAGCAGCGCCGCCCCAGTTTGCGCCGCCGGCGAAGCCAGGCATCTGGATCACGCCGTGACGGGTTGCTGGCTGGTAGATCGGTACGTACTCGATGCCTCGCTCGGCGATGATCTCGAGCGCCTCACGCTCCAGCTCCGGAGTCAGGCTGAGCACGTCCTCCCTCGAGAAACCCTGCAGCTCGAAAGGAGCGGGTCTGGTGGGAAAAGGCTGGGTCGGGGAGGCCGACTCTTCTTCGATCTCCGAGACGGGCACCGGCCGTTCTTCGATCGGCCACACCGGCTTGCCGCTGCTTCGGTCGAACACGTAGGTGAAGCCCTGCTTGGTCACCTGGGCGATCGCCTCGATGTGGCGACCGTCCACCTCGATGTCGCACAGGACTGGAGCGGCCGGAACGTCGTAGTCCCAGATGTCGTGATGAATCATCTGGAAGTGCCAGATCCGCCTGCCGGTTTGGGCTTCGAGCGCCACCAGACTGTTGCCGAACAGGTTGTCGCCGCCGCGATGGCCGCCGTACCAGAGGTTGGTCGGCATGCTGACTGGCACGTAGACGATGCCTCGGTCGTCGTCCCCCGCGATCGGAGCCCACGGATTGGCATTGCCCGTGTACGAGCGGGAATCGCCGTACCAGGTTTCTTCGCCAAACTCCCCGTCGCGTGGAATGGTGTGGAAGGTCCAGCGTCGCTCGCCGGTGCGCACGTCGAAGGCCCAGACGTCGCCGGGCGGCATCTCCTTGTAGGAGGACTGGTCGTTCATCCAGTAGGAGGGAATCACCAGATCGCCGATCACGAGCGGCGGTGAGGTTCCAGAGATGGTGGCGGCGCTGCGTTTGCGGGTCAGCAATCCCTTGAGATCGATCCGACCCTCGGTGCCGAACGCCGGATCCGGCTGCTGGGTGCTTGGATCGATGCTGAAGAGATCGCCGATGCTCGAGACGAAGAAGATTCGCTCCTCTTCGCCGTCGCTCCAATAGCTCTGCCCGCGATGCAGGAAGCCTCGTGCCGTGGTGGGTGGGCCCTGCTCGTAGCTCTTCGGGTCGAACACCCAGAGCTCCTCACCGGTCGCCGCGTTGAGCGCCGCGAGCTGGCTCGCAGCGGTCGTCACGTAGAGCACGCTCCCTACCATGATGGGCTGGGCCTGATTCTGGGAGCGACGCAGCTGTTCGACGGTCTTGGCGATCTCGGTATCGGCCGACTTCCAAAGCCAGACGATCTCGAGATCGCCGACGGTGTCCCTGCTGATCTGGTCGAGGGGGGAGTACTTGCGATGAGCGTTGTCACCCCCGGTTTGCGGCCACTCGTTCGGCAGGGCCGAGCCTGGCTCGGCCGCCGCGAGCAGCAGCGCGAATGCCGCGCCGAGACCGAGCAGATCTCTAGCGACCGGGATCAATCGCATCCCGATGCTGATCGACGAACTCGAGGAAGACTGCCGTCGCGAGATCTGGTCGCTGGAGCACCGAGCCGTGCCCGACGTTTTCCATCACCTCGAGGCGGGCATCTGCGACCTCGTTCGCTATCCGTCGACTCGACTCGAGGTTGGGGTCGAAGTCGCCGGTGCTGACCAGGGTCGGCGCGGTGATTCGGGGGAGCATGGAGGGTAGGTCGAACTGCCGAGCAGCACCAAGCGCTTGCCGCATAGTCTCCCTGTCGAGGTTGTGGTTCCACCCCTCGGGGCGCTCCATCAGCGGGATGCCTTCCGCCTCCTGTGCGGCGAAGGCCTTCTCGCGTCCAGCGGCCTGGGCCTCCACGTCGGCGCGCCCGACGCTGGCGTCGTAGAGAGCCAGTAGCTGAACGCGCTCGGGGTGAAGCCCGGCGTAGGCCACCGCGGCACGCGAGCCCCAAGCCATCGCCCACACCGCCGAACGCTCATAGCCGAAGTGCTCGAGCAGGGCGATGGCATCTTCGGAGTACTGCTCGAGGCTGTAGCGCGAAGGATCTTCGGACGGGGTCGACAGGCCGGTGCCCCGCACATCGAAACGGATGACGCGGAAGCGATCTGCGAGCCGGGGGACCACAAGGTCCCACATGCGGGTCGTACAGGTAGCGCCGTTCCAGAGCAGCAGCGCGGGTGCGCCTTC